>JBGAQU010000095.1:0-8498 GCA_044220535.1 Alphaproteobacteria bacterium
GAAATTCCTTTGTCCCGTCCAAAGGGTCGATGCACCAGAACAATCCGTTTTCCGGAATGGCCGGATGCTGGATATTTTCCTCAGAAATAATGGCTATATCCGGATCCAATTCCTTTATAAATCCGGTAATGTAGTCCTGCACCGCATAATCGGCAGCCGTAGCAGGCGAAGGTATCTCATCCGGTTTAATGACGATATCAAGACAGCTTTGATCGATGCTTGATCGATTGTAGAAATCCATCTGAATAAGGCCGGCAGCTTGGGCACAGTCCAGGGCCGCAAGCATAAATTCTTCCCGCATGGAGCGTGATAATGCATAAAGAGTCATCTTGTATCCCTTAATATGACTTACGCTTATCACGAAGCGGGCATGTTTTTCAAACTTTCTCGCAATGGATATGATATAAGCCAATCAAACAAAAGGATATTTCATGTCATCCAGACTGGCGGACCACCCGCAGGCCCTTTGCAATATGGCACGGCGCATTGCTGTGGAAGCCGGGGATTCCACGCTTGCCCTGTTTGACGCCAATGGTGGCTTTGTAAACGACGCAACGCGCCAGTCTGCGCTTGAAGCTCGTGGTATATGCCGAAAAAAACTGCAGGATCAGCTGGCTTTGGTCGTCCCGGATGTACCTGTCCTAATCGTGGGTGAGGATACGCCCGTGCCCGAAACCAAATATGCATGGATCATCGATCCGCTGGATGGGATGGATGCCTTTGCCGAAGGGCGCAATGAATATTGTGTAACTGTAGCCTTTATCAGGGAAGGCTTGCCAGTGCTGGGTATTATCTACATACCCCCTGCAGGCGAATTATATGCGGCGGCAGGGCCGGATAGCGCGATACGCTGGCGCGCGGACACGCAACGCGATAAACCAATACGGATGCGAAATCTGCCGCCTCAGGGTTTGTGTGTTGTTGCTGATACAAGGCAAACAGGAACGGATCGCCTGGAAAATTTTCTTTCAGGTCAAAAAGTATCCCGTGTTTTGCCACGGGATGGCGCCCTGAAGTTTACCATGATGGCCGCAGGAAAGGCGGATCTTTGTGCCTTTGCGGAAGGTTCTGACCGCCTGGCTTTAGCCGCGGGCGATGCATTGCTGCAAGGCGCCGGCGGCTCAATTTCCCAGGAAAACGGCAGCGCGATGGATTACCAAAGCCGTGATCTGCCGCAAAATCTTATGGCGGCGTCACAGGCATGGCAGGAGTTTCAGGATGCCCCTCGGCGTCCACCTGGCCATTGGGATAGCAGCGCTTGATAAGAATCGCGAGCGCGTTATCAAATCCATCCAGTTCAAAGGCTGCGCTTTGAGGCGTTTGATCCAGCGCGCTCAGAATGGTCACAAGCCGCTTGCGACCGCGTATTTCACGGATCATCTTGGCAGGATCCGTGGCATAGACGGCGATTTTGTCGTCAGACAAGTTCCACGTCTCTTTTTGTTCCGGCAGCGTATCGACGCTGTATCGCACATTGATGGTTTTGCCATCCTTGTTCGACTGCAGGGCAATTTTCCAGTCAAGATAAAATTCAGTCTTTTCAGATTGGCACTTCAGGGTCAGGGTCGGGCGTGTACTGATGCCGCCTGTCGATCGCAATTCGCTGGAGGCATCGAGCTTGAGATAAATATTATCACGCCCGTATATGTCCTGGGATTCGATGACCTGCCAGAAGCCATATGTTCCCAAAACTTTCTTTAATTGATTGCTTTTGTCGAGAGAGATCAGGCCCATGGATTGCGCGATATGGTCAAAGCAGCTTAGGCGCTCGATATTATTCGTCTGTGCGGAACAACGGACATACTGGGTAATGAAATCGCGCTGCAGCTTCCTGTTCTCTGCTTCGATTTTTGCCGCCTTTTCGCTGGCGGTTTCGGGTGCAATGCGCGCCTTAAGCTGTTTATCGGCTTCGGTGATCGGTATGGCCAGGTCTTGCTCAGGCGCAGATAACGATGTCCCTGGCTTGGGAGGTGTTGCAGGGGCCGATGCCGCAGTTGCCCCCGTTGAAATAACGGTCAGACCCAGAATTATAGCTAAAAGAAAAAGCGATATTGTTTTACAGCTGTTCATGAGCGATACCTCATTCAATCGCGCGGCGCGGTTCCTGGATAAACTTCTCTGAATCCAGTTTACCAATATTCTCAAACACTGTGCAATTCCGTCCTGAATTTTTTGCTTCATACAATGCGCGGTCGGCGCGGTCGAAGACCTGTTCGATATTATAAGGCCCCGCCCCGTAATCATCCGCGCGCACGATGGCGCCGCCGATCGATGTTGTGATGCTCAACTCGCCTTGCGGGATATTGCATTTGAATGGCTTGCCCGCAATGGCGTTGCGCAGGCGCTCAGCGACGATCATCGCCATGTCGTCGCTGATATCCGGCAGGATGGCGACGAATTCCTCGCCCCCCAGCCGCGCAACCAGATCAAAGCTGCGTAAGCTGTCCTTGATCCGAAACGCGAAGGTGCGAAGGATTTCATCGCCGATGACGTGCTTGTACGTATCATTGACCTTTTTGAAGTGGTCGATGTCCAGATACAGCACGCCCAGGTTTTTCTTGGATTCCGCATTTTTCTGCAGCAGTTTCTGCATATGCGCTTCCAGATACCGGCGGTTATAAAGCCCGGTCAGCGTATCTGTCAGCGCCATGGACAGACTGATTTCATAGGTCGATTTCAACCGGTCCTGGAAGCGGCGGCGGCGGATCTGAGTGCGGCAGCGCGCCAGCAATTCATTGCGGTCGACCGGTCGCATAATGTAATCATGCGCGCCGATTTCCAGCCCGTGGGCGATGCGTTTCATATCGTCTTCCGTGCCGATCATGATGATCGGCGTGCCGCGCGTCCTTTCATTGGACCGCAGGTGGGAGCACAGGCGCAGCCCGTCCTCCTGCTTCAAATTCAGGCTGACGATCAGAAGATCGAATTCATGTTGGGAGACAAGCTCCATCGCGCGTATGCCGGAATCCACCGGAATCACGGAATCCTGGTCGCGCGCCAGCGTATCGGCAATCTTGTCGGCCTCGAACTCCTGGTCCTCGATCACCAAAACGCGGGCGTTCTCCACCTTTTCATCCATCACCGTACCGGTGCCTTCGACCACGCCCAGCTGGGTCGCGGTCTTCTCGCGGATGCGCCATTCATCGACCGTCATTTTCAGGCGGACAAGTGAACGGACGCGCGCCATCAGCGCGGTGTCGTTGACGGGTTTGGACAGGAAATCGTCAGCGCCGGCTTCAAGCCCGCGCACCTTGTCGACACTGTCGGTCAGGGCTGTCACCATGACGACCGGAATATGCGCGGTGGCAAGGTTGCCTTTGATTCTGCGGCAGACTTCAAATCCGTCCATGCCGGGCATCATCACGTCCAGAAGGATAATGTCCGGGCTATCCTGTTCCGCCCGGCGTAATGCTTCCTCGCCCGACGTTGCCGTCAGCACATCGTAATACTCGCTGCTCAGCTTGGCTTCAAGCAGCTTGACGTTGGGGAGTATATCATCGACGACCAGAACGCGGGCGGACATGCCTTGATGACTTCCTTATTCAGACTTCAGGTATTTATGGACCATGTCCATAAAATGGGTGACCGAGATCGGTTTGGAAATATAATCGCTGCATCCGCCGTCGCGTATTTTTTGCTCGTCGCCCTTCATGGCGAAAGCGGTGACGGCGATCACGGGAATATGTTTGAGTTCCGCATCGTCCTTCAGCCAGCGCGTGACGTCCAGTCCAGATACTTCCGGCAGCTGGATATCCATCAGGATCAGGTCGGGCTTCTTTGCCCGTGCAATGTCCATGACAACCTTGCCATTGCGGGCTTCGACCGTGTCGATGCCATGCGCTTCCAGAAGGTCGCGGAACAGCTTCATATTCAGTTCATTGTCTTCGACAATCAGTACGGTCGCCATGGATGTCTGTTATCTCTTTAGGATCGTTGGAAACTTTTAACGCATAATGATACTAGCTCGAGAAGCTTTGCCAAAGCGTTAACTTATTTGCGGATATGACATATTTCTGCCGGAAGCGGACTTAAAGATACCAGTGTCTGGGTCACGCTAAATTCCGGATATTCGATCCTCATATCCGTAATAATGCCGTTTTCCTGCAGAACGGCGTCCATTTCATAGTCTGGATTGGCTTCCAAGGCCTTTAAAGGGAAAAATGCCATGCGGAGACGCCAGGCCTGGCTATTCAATAGGGTTTTGTCGATCTGCGGACCCGGTTTTACAATATCCGCGCCCGGTAAGGACTTGCCAATAACCGTATTAATCTCGACCGGCCCTTCTTTGTCGCTGCCATCAAACACTATGGCATCGAATATTTTATCGCCCGCCCTGGCGCGTTCAATAATGTTTTGGGTGTGGACATTGGGGAACAGCAGCCCTGCCGGCAGGGTCTGGTTCAATCCGGGGGGAACGGCATAGCGCGCGACACCGTTCTTGCCGGATGCCAGTTTTGCCTCGCCCTTTACATCCTCCACCATGATGCCGTCGCGGTCACGGCGGGCGCTAAAAGAGAGGGCGCTGCCTCCAAAAGGTTCATAGGTCGCAAAATGGCCGCTCAGCGCCACAGGTGCGCCTTCGGCATATTGATAGGACAGTTTGAAATTATGGCTGGTGGCCCATGCGTCGCAATCCGCGCGCAGTTCGTATTCCAACCTGCCGCTGACATTCAGGACAGAACTGCCGCTTTTGCGTGCAACCAGGGCGACATCATAAACCGCCTTGTGGGATGCCAGCGCGATGGCCAGCGCCGGTGAGGCGTGCAGCCATAAAAGCAGGCAGGGCAAAAGCCATTTAAGGGATCGTCTGACCATCCTCAATCTTAACCTGTCGGGGTGGTCCATGGCAAAGCATGAAGCCTGTAAGAATTCTTTGCCTGCCAAACCCGGCATTTTTCACCCATTATGGTTAAATCTGAAGATTTAGGAAAAAATAACCAATTGAAATAATTATATAATTTAAAGCCAAAACTGGCATGACTTTCGCAACGTTTTGATGAACGGACAGACTTGAAACGGAATAGCGATGACAACCGATTTGATGAATTTTGCGAATATCTGCCAGGACATCCTGACCCCCGCCAACGATCACGATACGGCGGTTCTGGAAGAAAAACTGTCCATGGACGCCGCTCTGGCCGAAGCCCGGACAACCATCATGCGCCAGCAGGAACGGATTGCGCATTTGGAAGCGTTGTCGATCCGCGACGAATTGACAGGTCTTCGCAACCGTCGCGGTTTTTATGAAGCATTCACCGGTGAGCTGGAGCGGTGCGATCGCGGCTTCAGCGCAGGCGGCCTCCTGATCCTGATCGATCTTGATAATTTCAAGGAGATCAACGATACATACGGCCATCTCGCGGGCGATGCCTGCCTGAAGCTCGTGGGCTATATGCTGCAGAATGAAATACGCGCGATGGACGTCGCCTGCCGAATGGGCGGTGATGAATTCGTCTTGTTGTTGTCAAACACCAGTAAAATCCTGGCGGCCAGCCGGTCGCAGGAACTGGCTGCGAAAATAAACCGTCTGTCTCTCGCTTGGGACGGGCATGAGATTAATATCCGTGCCAGCCTTGGCCTGAAAGATTATGTGGCGGGCGATCAGCCTGAAACGGTTTTCAGCGAAGCGGATATGGCGATGTACGCGCAGAAAAAAGCACGTGGCAGAAAGGGGCAAGACACGCCGGTTACAGCATAGGATTTAACAGTTTCGCCTGCCCCCTGACCCTGAACCCCAACCCCTCCCCCAGCAGGCAGGCGATCTCTCCGGCCCGGCCCCGTCCTCCCCAGACGGGCCGGGCCCATTTTTTAAAGGTCTAAAAATTTTCAGGATTGGAAAAAGCCATTTGATCATAAAGTGAATCACCCTGATTTGGTGCTGGTTCGTTGTGGACCGATAACAAATTATGGAGACCTAAAAGATGACGACCAAACGTTTAACCCTGCTGCTGGCAGGCGCTGCTTTTGTATTCGGTATGACCGCCGCTGCTCTTCCTTCTGCCCGTGCGGATGACCATGCCGTGAAGCCCGCCGCTGCTGCCGAAGCAACCGTCACGGTTGGCGGCGTTGCGATGTATCCTTCCAAAAACATCATCGAAAATGCTTCGCAATCGGCCGATCATAAAACGCTGGTTGCTGCCGTGAAAGCCGCTGGCCTGGTTGAAACGCTGTCTGGCGCAGGCCCGTTCACCGTGTTCGCACCGACCGATGAAGCATTCAAAAAACTGCCGGCCGGCACTGTTGACACGCTGCTGAAGCCTGAAAATAAAGGCAAGCTTAGCACCATTCTGACTTACCATGTCGTGGCCGGTAAAATGACCGCTGCGGACTTTGAAACCAAAGCGAAAGAAGATCATGGCAAGGCTGTCCTGAAAACCGTTGAAGGTGGTGACATCACTGTCATGAAGGACGGTGAAGGCAAATGGTGGGTTGAAGACGCCAATGGCGGCAAAGCCCAGATCACCATCGCTGACGTGATGCAGTCAAACGGTGTTATTTTTGTCATCGATACGGTTCTGATGCCGAAATCATAAAATTTCTCATATTTTGTCTTTCAACACCCGCCCTTGTGCGGGTGTTGTTTTTTGTAAGATTTTTTATGATGGAACCGCTTTGCTTGCCCGGATGTTGTTGTGTCCAGGCAGGCCCGACAATTGTATGCCCTTTAATTGACTGTTGCGGCTTGTTACGGCTTATGTTGTTATAATGCTTATGTTTTTTGCCAACCGGCAAGACAGGTTCGTATAGACAAGGAGATACGCAATGAAAAAGTTTGTTGCCTGCGCAGCCTTTACACTGATCATCGGCCTGTCCGGTGTGGCTTCGGCTGCGCCTGGCTGGTCTTCCGGCGCCTTGAATCTGCGTGCCGGCCCGGGAACGACCTATCCCATCGTCGCTAAAATCCCTGCAAGGGCCAAGCTGGACGTCGAGGGATGTCTGCAGGACTGGAGCTGGTGCAATGTGTTCTGGCGCGGTAAATATGGCTGGACGTCTGGCCGTTACGTGGAACTCAGCTATCAAAACCGCCACGTGCCGCTTGGGAAAGCGTCTGCAGACATGATGCCGCCTGTGATCGTATATAATGTCAACGAATATTGGGACGATCATTACCGCTCCATGCCTTTCTACGGTATGCGCGAACAATACGGCTATAACGCCTATCCGGTGCCGGTGGCTGCAACCAACCGTCCGCCATTGGATCGTCCAGGCGCGCCTGGCATGGCACGCAGCATCCATAACCGTATTCCGCATATGCGCGATGACCGCGTTTATCAGTAAGCGGAAAAGCTGCAATCAAAAGCCGGGGCATATGCCCCGGCTTTTTTCTTTGTAATTGCGTCATATCACGGCATAGTGCGCAGATCGTTATGAAAGGATCAACATCATGAAAACACTCTACACAGCCAATGCCACATCCGTCGCCGGACGCGGCGGCAACGTCGAAACGGACGATAAGCGCCTGTCTCTGCAACTGAGCCGGCCGGGCAGCAACGCGCCTGGCACCAATCCGGAACAACTATTCGCCTGCGGATACAGCGCCTGTTTTGGCAGTGCGGTTGAAGCCATGGCGAAGAAACAAGGCATCGATGCCGGGAAAATCACGATTAAAGCCGAAGTCACGCTGAATCAGGATGACGAAGGCGGCTTCTTCATCAAAGCTGCACTCGATGCAGTATTGCCCACACTGGATCAAGAGAAGGCGGTGGAGCTCATAAAAGCCGCGCATCAAATTTGCCCTTATTCAAAGGCGACACGCGGCAATATCGATGTTGTTTTAAAAGCAAACGGCAAAAACATATAGCCATATTGTGACAAAGCGCTGCCATAAATATGCAGCGCTTTGTTTTCGTAAGAAACAAACGATGGATTGAGGAATAAATCTAAATTTTCTCCATCATGTTCTTCCATTTGTATTTTCTTCATATTCTAAAAATTGACATATCATACGAAAAAGCACGCTGTGCGGTGCACAACATTATGTCCTTTTTGTGCCTTGATTTGAAACAAAACATACCCGACAATTAAACCTTAGAGAGTATCGGAAACCGTGCATGACCTGGGTCAGAACGACCTTTGCACGCAGGTTTTTAGAAATCTTGGAAGGGGTTAACATCATGCACAGCATCATCGAAAACGATACGGTTTCTCAAGAAACGCCAGCCAGCGGCAGCCACGTTATCGGCTATGTCTTTGCAGCTTTAAGCGGATGGGTCGTTGGCGTTATTTGCATGGTCATGATGTAATTTTTTCTGATCGATTATAAAAAAAAGCCCGCATCATGCGGGCTTTTTTATTCTTTGAAGCTTAGGCTGCTGTGCGATGTTTTTCGACACGGTCGAAGATTTCGTCGACGCGTTTTTTCTGCTCGCTGGTTTCAGTTTTGACGGCGACCAGGACTTTACCGCCCTTGATCTGGTCTTCGTAGATTTTGGCTTCATGTTCAGGAATGCCTGAACCGACAAGGCCGCCGAGCAAACCGCCAGAGACAGCGCCTGCAC
>JBGAQU010000096.1:0-8232 GCA_044220535.1 Alphaproteobacteria bacterium
GCAGCCTTTTTCGGATATCACCACAAAACGCATCCAGGATTACCCGGACGCCATTGCCAGCCGCGAAGGCGATGTCAGCGGCACGGCTTGGCAGGATGCGCATGGCCGCATCATGCTGACCGCTTCGGCCCCCATCATAAAATCAGGCCGGTCCATGGGTGTGGTGCATTTAACCCGCGAGGGACGGGAGATCGAGGAGGCGATGATCCAGGTGCGCTTCGACGTCGTCACCGTGTTCCTGGGCGCCCTCAGCATCACCATCTTTTTGTCCATGTATCTGGCAGGCGCGATCGGCAGGCCGCTGAAAAAATTGGCGCGGGCGGCAGAGGCGGTGCGCCTCGGCCAGGGCCGTAACATTGAAATCCCGGATTTAAGCCATCGCGGCGATGAAATCGGCGAATTGTCCGAATCCCTGCGTGATATGACCAAAGCCCTGTGGGACCGTATGGATACGATCGAACGCTTCGCCGCCGATGTCAGCCATGAAATCAAAAACCCCCTGACCTCCCTGCGCAGCGCGGTGGAAACGGTTGAGGTCGTCAAAAGCAAACAGGATCGCGACCGTCTGATGGATATCATCCGCCATGACGTCCAGCGCATGGATAGGCTGATCAGCGATATTTCCAGCGCCTCGCGCCTCGATACGGAATTGCTGCGGGAGGAAATGGGCCCGGTCGATATCAACGCCCTGTTGCTGAAACTGGCCGACGCCCATCGTCTGCCTTTGGCCCGCGTCAGCGATGACGGCGATGGGGAAGATGCTGTGCGTCTGATCCTGCCCGCGCCCGGCATGGCCGTCGTGCGCGGTAATGACAGCCGCCTGGCGCGCGGTTTTGACAATTTGATCGCCAATGCGATTTCTTTCTCGCCACCTGGCCGCCCGGTTCTGATCACGGTAACGGTGACTGAAAATAAAGACCAGGTCTGCGTGATAGTGGACGATGAAGGCCCGGGCATCCCGGAAAACAAGCTGGAGAATATTTTCGAACGGTTTTACACCGAGCGCCCGAAACATGAGGATTACGGCAGCCACTCCGGCCTCGGCCTGTCCATCGCCCGCCAGATTTTCCGCGCCCATGGCGGCACAATCCGCGCCGAAAACCGCCGCAGCATTGACGGCACGGTCGCAGGCGCACGCTTTACTGTGATGCTGGACCGGATCGGTTAATCGAAGGTCGGGACTTGTCCGGGGAAATTCACCTCAACCGTCATCAAACCAACATCGTCCGCTCTTTTGAAAGCCATGTTTAAGGCATCGAGAGCTTGAGGAAATTGCTGGCTGCGGGAACTCGCATAACCGCGCAAATCGAATGTGTCTTTTAATGACAAGCGGGTTTCAGACAAATTGGCCAGTTTGAAAATAACCGATGTTCCATCCCGCGTTCCGTTTGTTTCAAAACGAAGAAAAGATCGTATCAGGGGAAGTTGCCAATGCGCAGAGTCTTTGGCCGGCACATTTTGCATTATCACAGGACGCCCGAATTGGTTTAAATCCTCCGTCATACCGGCCTCCATAAAGCAGGACTACGCTGCCTTAACGCTACAGAGGCATGAAGATCGCGCCTCTGTCTTAAAATCCGGTCATATATATAGGCGGATTGTTTTGGGTCATCGACATTGTGGTCGGCTTCTGTGCGACGACGAAAGCCGTTTTGTTCAAAAATAGCCTGCGTACCGGTATTGTCGATTTTAACGCGTGCCGACATTTGAGCGGCGCCTTGTGACATGGCATAGCGCACACCGGCAGCGATAAGATCTTTCGAAATACGATACCCCTGGCAGGCCGGATGAACGGATAAAGCTTGCAGCGTGCTACCACCGTCCCCATCCATATGGATCACAGCCTGACCCGCCAGCCGGTTATGAATCAGGACGCCGATCATCGCATTGTCGCGGAAAAAATCGAGGTCATAATCTTTCAGATAATGTTTTTTATCCTCTGCGCTCAAATCGCGAATGGATTCATGAAACGCATAGGACTGCCCTGCATGTTCAGGACCCAACAGAACAATCTGCGCCGCGCCATCCGCAGCGTAAGCCAGATGCGTTACACCATTTTTCCTGACGGCAGAAAGTCCGAAGAGTTTGGTGATACTGAGGTCGGTAAGCATGTCTGAAATCCTGAAATTCAATCTGTTGCACGGCGTTCCGGGAGGGGGCGTCCCGTCGGTCGGCTTTGGATTTCAGATGAGATGAAAACCCTCGCGACCGGCGGTCAGCGCGGCGGTCGTCGGCAGGAACGGCCGGAGATATGGACCAGATTTGTTTTCATGAAGACGAATATGAATAAACATCGGGAAAATGTCAAACTTTTTTTGCGCCGCACAGGGTTTTTTTATGCAGGGTCCATGGTACAAAGAAGGGGATGAAACAAGCCCAGAGCGATACACCCCTTTTAATCCTGACCGGCCTGTCCGGCGCGGGGATGTCCTCGGCCCTTAAGCATCTGGAGGATATGGGGTATGAAGCGTTCGACAACTTCCCTTTATCCCTCGCCGACCAGCTGATGAACGATCCGGCGGCCACCGGCCACCCGGTCGCCATTGGCATCGATACGCGCAGCCGCGCTTTCTCACCCGAGCACCTGATCAAGGCGGCAACGCGGCTGAAGGCCCGCCTGATCTACCTGACCGCCGATGATACCGCCCTGCATAAACGCTTCACCGAAACTCGGCGCCGCCACCCCATGGCCAAAGACCGCCCGGTCAGCGCGGGCATCCAGCGGGAAAAGGAATGGCTCTACGCCCTGAAAGACGCGGCGGACACGGTCATCGACACCTCCGATTTATCAGTCCACGATTTGCGCCACCGGCTGGAGGCGTTATGCGGGCTGGACGGCGGACGGCCCTTGACCGTGACCCTGCTCTCCTTCGCTTTCCGCCACGGCCTGCCGCGCGATGCGGATATGGTGTTCGACGCACGGTTCCTGCGCAATCCGCATTGGGACCCGGTTTTGAAACCCATGACCGGCCTGGACCAGCCCGTGCGCGACTACGTGATTGAGGACGAAGCCTTTGCGCCCTTCCTGACCCATCTGCAATCCCTGATCCATCCCCTGCTGCCGCGTTTCGCGGTGGAAGGCAAAAGCTACCTGACGCTCGCCTTCGGCTGCACCGGCGGCAAGCACCGCTCCGTGACCCTGGTCGAGATTTTTAAATCATGGCTGGAAAATCAAGGCCTTAATGTCACCGTGCAGCACCGCGATCTGGGGCGGTGACCCAAGCGATGGACCTTGTGTTTGCATGCAAAATTTTCAAGAACAAGCCGTAGCGAAATTACATAGTAGGCGCTGTTGGACGCGCGGCTGGCGACACAGCCGGATTTCTTTGAACCTTAATGGTCTTCAACATGCCAGCCAGAACGCCTGGTTCGGATAACGTATCGCACGCTATAGTCAAAATATCCGGGGGACAGGCTGGCACAGGATAGATCAGGACTTCGGAACAATCGTTATGCGCTTCGCCGCGCTGTAAATGTATGACTACGCCCTTATCGGCACGTCTTAAATTCTGACGAACGCCAGATTCCGAAGCTCTTTCAACGGAAGGATTGCCACTCAAAATACTGGCCATGTTCTGCGTGATCGTTCTTAACGTTTCAGGCTTTAAGGGCTGGCCACGCAAATGGATCAAGCTCAGGACGGATATTTCACTGTCTCCAACAACGGCACAGACATCCCCTGAACTTCCCATTGTAGATTCATTAGAAACTTTAGCTCTAAAAATCATGTGATTTATCCTTTTAAAACCTCGGAAAGGCTTGCTATCCGCCCTTTTTGTCTTTAATTCTTGCCACAGAATAGTAAATATTTCGTGAAATCCAAGGAGTTTCCCATGCCCGCTGCCCCCAAAGCCGTTCAAAACGACTATAAAGTCAAGGACATCACCCTGGCCGATTGGGGCCGGAAGGAACTGAACATCGCCGAAACCGAAATGCCCGGCCTGATGGCGATCCGTAAGGAATACGGCCCGAAACAGCCTTTGAAGGGCGCACGCATCGCCGGTTGCCTGCACATGACCATCCAGACGGCGGTCCTGATCGAAACCCTGACCGCCTTGGGCGCCGAAGTGCGCTGGTCCTCCTGTAACATCTTCTCGACCCAGGACCATGCCGCCGCCGCCATCGCCGCGACCGGCGTCCCGGTCTTCGCCTGGAAAGGCCAGACCAATGAGGAAGCGGAGCAATGCATCCATGACACCATCACCGGCCCCGGCGGCTGGACCGCCAACATGATCCTGGACGATGGCGGCGACCTGACCGCCATCATGCACAAGGATTATCCTGAGCTGATCAAGGCCGTGAAAGGCATTTCGGAGGAAACCACCACGGGCGTTCACCGCCTGCATGAAATGGCGAAGAAAGGCACGCGTTGAAAGTGCCTGCGATCAACGTGAACGACTCCGTGACCAAGTCAAAATTCGACAATAAATACGGCTGCCGCGAATCCCTGGTGGATTCGATCCGCCGCGGCACGGATGTGATGATGGCCGGTAAGGTCGCCGTCGTCGCCGGCTTCGGCGATGTCGGCAAGGGTTCCGCCGAGTCTCTCCGCCATGGCGGCTGCCGCGTCCTGGTGACCGAGGCTGACCCGATCTGCGCCCTGCAGGCCGCGATGGAAGGCTTTGAGGTTGTGACCATGGAAGACGCCGTGCCCCGCGCCGATATCTTCGTCACCGCCACAGGCAATGTCGACGTCATCACCATGGACCATATGCGTGGCATGAAGGACCGTGCGATCGTTTGCAACATCGGCCATTTCGACAACGAAATCCAGGTCGAGCCGTTGCGTAACCTGAAATGGCACAACGTCAAGCCGCAGGTGGATGAGATTGAATTCCCCGACGGCAAGCGCATCATCCTGCTGGCCGAAGGCCGCCTCGTGAACCTCGGCTGCGGCACGGGCCACCCGAGCTTCGTCATGTCGGCATCCTTCACCAACCAGACCCTGGCGCAGATCGAACTCTGGACCAATGCTTCGAAATACAAGAGCGGCGAAGTCTATGTCCTGCCCAAACATCTGGACGAAAAAGTCGCAGCCCTGCACCTCGAAAAACTCGGCGCAAAACTGACCAAAATGACCAAGGCCCAGGCCGACTATATCGGCGTCGGCGAAAAAGGCCCGTTCAAGTCGGAGGCCTATCGCTACTAAGTCATTTCGAACGTCACTTAAAAAACCCGGCATGACCATGCCGGGTTTTTTGACAAATATAAAAGAATTGTCTAAAACTGCCGAAAAAGGAGATTGTACATAATGATAAATAAAACAGACGCTTATATTCTTGAACATTTACGGCAGGTTGGTCTAAGCGGCCAACCGCTATCCAATGTTTTTGCCGTTTTGCCGTTTGAACGGCAGGAAACATATGAATCTTTAAGGCAGCTGACGGATAATGGTTTAGTAAAACTGGTATTGTCAGCGGATGGTTTGCTAGACGGATATGACCTGACGTCACTCGATAATCTCGACCCCTATAGCTTAAAACCTGACGCCTTTATGACGAATGCTTGTATAACCCTGCGCGGCCTGTTCAAAGCTGGCTGGTCAAAGGATGCGGCGCCGCGCAGATGGTCCGTGCTTGGTGAATGCGCCAAAAAAATTCCGGATTGCGTTGAACGAACCCTTTATCATGTTGGTCGTAACATCGCGTACACAAGGTCACCGGAAAGATAACTCAAAAAAAATTACATGCTCTGGCATGATCATTCCTGCACCAAGCCCGCTTGTCCTTTCAGGCGGGCTTGTTTACACTTTGGCGGGTGAGCACCACCCCCGCCCCGCATAAATCCAATTTTCTGTCCCGACTGACCGGCCTTGGCGCAAGTCAGAAGAAAAATACGCGTGGCGATCAGGCGCGGCTGGAGGCGTTTCTGGACGCCGTGCCCGGCGAATATTGCGGCTTCGCCGAAGACGGTACCGTGGCCTATAGCAACGGGTTCGCATCCCTGCTCGGCGTTGCGTCGATCCGGTCGTTTCAGGATATTCAGTCGGCACTGCTGCCCGGTGACGCGGCGGCGCTCGAAACCCTCTACCCCGTGCTGCATGAACAGGGTCATGGCTTCAGCATCGTGGTCCGTTCTGCCGCGTCAGAGCAGTTCATGCGCCTGACCGGGCGGCAGGGAAAGGATCTTTCCGGCACCGTCCGTTTCGATATTATCTGGGTTGAGGATACGACCGTATCGCAAAACCGGATCGACGCGCTTGAGGCGAATCAGGCTCAGGCCGCAACCGATCGCGACCGGTTGCAGACCGCGCTGGACCTGATTCCGGAGCCTTTATGGATGCGCGATCACCATGGCGATTTGACCTGGTGCAACCGCGCCTATGCCCGCATGGTGGACGCGACGCAGGCCGCCGTGGTCGCCGAACAAAAGGAACTGCCCGCCAAGCCCGTAAAGCGCGGCGGCGCCATGCCCCGGCCCGTGGGCCGTGCGCTGGCACAGGAGGC
The DNA here is from genome assembly GCA_044220535.1 of Alphaproteobacteria bacterium. GTDB lineage: Bacteria > Pseudomonadota > Alphaproteobacteria > Micavibrionales > Micavibrionaceae > JBDHTS01. Next base: position 6,447 of record JBGAQU010000096.1, read on the forward strand.
GATGCAGGCGAACGCACCGGCCCATGGCTTCGCCCATGTCATCGCATCAGGCCGCCGCATCCTGTTGCAGGTGACCGAACGCCCCTGGTCAGACCCGGTCATGACCCTGGGCAGCGCCACCGACGTAACGCGCGAGGAAGAACTGGAGACCGAGCATAAACGCTACCGCATCGCCAACAATGAATTGCTGGGTCAGCTCGGCACCGCTATCTCGATCTATGATTCCGAACAGAAGCTGGAATTCTTTAATGCGTCCTTCGCCCAGCTTTGGGGCTTGGAGGATTCATGGCTGAACACCCGTCCCCGCCTTGGCGATATTATGGAGAAGCTGCGCAGCGACCGGCGCCTGCCCGAACAAGCCGACTTCAAACGCTTCAAGCAAAGCTGGCTCGACATGTTCACGGGCCTGATCGGCCAGCATGAGGATATGCTTTATCTGCCCAATGACAAAGCCCTGCGCATGCTGGTCGTGCCGCACCCGATGGGCGGCCTGATGATGACATTTGAGGATGTCAGTTCGCGCCTGCAGCTTGAATCCTCCTATAACACGCTGGTTGCTGTTCAAAAGGAAACGCTGGACCATTTGAGTGAAGGCGTCGCGGTGTTCGGTGGCGATGGACGCATCAAGCTGTGGAACCCGGCCTTCTCCCGCCTGTGGAAACTGAACCCGGAGGATCTGGAGGGCGAACCCCATATCAGCCGCCTGGTTGAAAAAATGCGCCCTGTGTTCAGCGCCGAGGACTGGCCCCATGCCCGCATCGTCCTGATGTCCCACGGCCTGGACCGCTCGACCGCCAGCGGCAGGCTGGAAGGTCTGAACGGCATGCTGATCGGCTATTCGACTGTTCCCTTGCCCGATGGCGGCGTGCTGGCGACGCATATAGACGTGACGGACGCCGCCCGCGTAGAAAACGCCCTGCGCGAAAAGAACGCGGCGCTGGAGGCGGCGGAACGGCTGAAGCTCGACTTCCTTGCCAATGTCTCCTACCAGCTGCGCACGCCTTTGAGCACGATCGTCGGCTTCTCCGAAATCCTGGCGCATGAATATTTCGGCGCGCTGAACGATCGGCAAAAGGAATATACGTCCGGCATGCGCGACGCGGGCGAACGCCTGGTCTCCCTGATCGACGACATCCTCGACCTGTCCACCATCGAAGCCGGGTATATGCAGCTGAGCAAGGCGGCCGTCCCGGTCGACGGCCTGTTCGCGACCCTGAACGACCTGACCGGCGACTGGGCCCGCAAGCAACAGATTGAAGTGGTTATCGACTGCGCGCCCGGCACGGGCGCGGTGCTGGCCGATGAACGCCGCCTGAAACAGGTGCTGCTGAACCTGATCCGCAACGGCATTGCCTACAGCCCCGCGGGCGGACGCATTACGCTGAAAGGGTTGCGGCAAGACGACCAGATCATCCTGACCGTCAGTGATACGGGCCTTGGCATCGGGCCGGAGGATAAGGATCGTATCTTCGAGCCGTTCGAGCGCGTCGGCTACGCCCAGCAGGAAGGATCCCAACGCGGCGCGGGCCTCGGCCTCACCCTGGTGCGCAATATCATACAGCTGCATGGCGGCACGGTCCGTCTGGACAGCACGCTGGGCCAGGGCACGGATGTCATCCTGACATTGCCCGCTGCCAGCCAAAACGACATAATTCAACCTGCAAGAAAAATCAGACGAGTAAAAGAGCAGAGTTAAAATAGTTCTAACATAAGTTGAAATGCATTAATCTAAGTTAGATCTCAATACTACAATTATTCCAACAGCAAACGACCACTGCTTGAAACG
>JBGAQU010000004.1:0-63596 GCA_044220535.1 Alphaproteobacteria bacterium
GGATCAGGAAACGAATAACCGCCTGGTTGACCAGTCGATTAAAGGTCTGGCGAAGAACGCGGCTTAATTTTTTGGTCGTCATCCCGGCGAAGGCCGGGATCCATACACTTTATCCACACACAAACAGATATAATATTCTAGAACATGCTTTGCGGCATTAGGAACCCATTGCTCCTGACCGCACTCTTGCATGGATCCCGGCCTTCGCCGGGATGACAATCTGTTATATGCTGAAACAATGTCATTGTTCCCGCCTCCCCATCTTCTCAACTCCCCGCACTGGCGCAATCTGCGGATTGGCCTGCTCGGCGGGTCATTTAATCCGCCGCATGAGGGGCATGTTCATATCAGCCTGGTCGCGCAAAGATTGCTGAAATTGGATTGTGTCTGGTGGCTGGTCAGCCCGCAGAACCCCATCAAGTCACGACACGATACTGCACCACTTTTGAACCGCATGAGCTGGTGCAAAGATCTGACGGCGCACCATCCGTCCATCATTGTAACCGATATCGAAGCCAGCCTTCAGACAACACGGACCCATGACACGCTGACGCGCCTGTTGCCCCGTTTCCCGTCGACGCAATTCGTCTGGTTGACGGGGCTGGATAACGCCCTGACCTTTCATCGCTGGCACCGCTGGCAGGATATCCTCCGCCTGGTTGCCACAGCGCATGTCGGACGCCCGCCCGCGCTGGATATGGTGCGCGAATGCCCCTTAAAAGACCTAAAAAGCCAGAATCATACGATTGTGCGCGGCGCAGCACATTATTGTCTGCAACCCCAAAACACCTATTGGATCCTTGAAAACCCCATGAATTCCGCGGCTTCAACAGTTATCCGGGCCAAAGGTTCCATAAATAAGCCTTTTGCATCCGGGGCTTGAACGCGGTAAAATATAAGTATGAGAAAAGCCAAAAGCTTTAGTCATGACAGATCGGAGGGCATGTGACGTTCACATTCACGTCCCCATGCCATTCAGATCAAAAACACCTCGTAAAATCAAAGCCTTACGCCGTAACCGTTGCATGCCATGGTGACATGCATTATGGTTGCGCCATGCTGACATGCAGGAGAATCGCACCATTTTGAGCACATATGACACTGGAGCTGCTGACAGTTCCGAACGGCTGAAAGCCATTATCGAAGAATCGCTGGACGCCGACAAAGCTTCCGATATAGAAACCATCGACCTCCGCGGCCAGACCGCCCTTGCCGATTATATGGTCGTCGCCACCGGCACATCCACTCGCCAGGTCGGCGCCCTCGCAGACAAACTTGAACAACGCCTGAAGGCCGTCGGCATCACGCATATCCGCACCGAAGGCAAGGAACTGTGCAACTGGGTCATTGTGGACGCGGGCGATATTATCATCCACCTATTCCGCCCCGAAGTGCGCGAATATTACAGCATCGAAAAGATGTGGCGCGCATTGCACACGCTTCCCGATGGCCAGTCAGCCGCCCGCCCGGTCTGATATAAAACGTGCCTCAGTTTGAAATCATCGCCGTCGGCCGCCTGAAAAGCGGCCCTCTTCACGAGCTTTATCACGATTATATGACCCGCATGCGCGACTGGCAGGTCACGCTGCATGAAATCGATGATCGCAAACCCGCCGAGCCCGCGATACTGGAGCGGCTGGACCAGGCCGATTTCGTTTTCATCCTCGATGAACGCGGCAAGGCACTGGGCAGTGAGGATTTTGCAAAGAAAATCCAGACCCTTCAGAATAACGGCCAGGCGCGCATCGCCTTTGTCATCGGCGGGGCCGACGGGCACAGTGATGCTGTACGATCCCGCGCGAACATGCTGCTCTCTTTTGGCGTCCAGACCTGGCCCCACATGCTGGCCCGCGTGATGTTGGCGGAACAACTGTACCGCGCCCGTCAGATACTTGCGGGGCATCCGTATCATCGGCAGTAGCCTCTTTCCCTTTTTGTCATCCCTGCGTAAGCAGGGATCTTTTGCAGCCAGGCCGGATATTGGAATTTTTCCTGCGGGGGATCCCTGCTTTCGCAGGGATGACAATCAATTTGTCATCGGCTACCTTGTCCGGATGAAATTTTTACAGATCGTTATTCTAACATTTCTGATTGCTACTGCATGCCCCGCCTTTGCGCAGGACAATGGCGAGCAGCTGCAATCGTTGGAGCAAACGCTACAAAAGGAAAAAAGCGAACAGCAGGCGTTGGCGCAAAAAATGTCTACCGCGAAAAACGAGATGGACACGACACAGAACGGCCTTGTCAAACTGGCGCGGTCTATTCGCGACAACGAAAAATCCCTCGCTGAGCTGGATACGCGAATTGCCGAGCTGGCACAGCAGGATGCCAACCTGACCGCGCGGCTGGAGAAAGATTATGGTTCTATTTCCAACCTGATCCTGGCATTGCAGCGCATCCGCCGCATCCCGCCTGAAGCTGTCATCGCACGGCCTGGCGCACCGTTACAGACCGCGCAATCGGCCATGTTACTGCAGGGTATGCTGCCTGCCGTCAATGCCCGCGCCGCAGAACTGGCCGCCAACCTCGAACAACTGGCGAAAATCCGCGACTCACTGGCGGAAGAACGCGCAAAATCAGTCGAAGCCGTCGAACAATTGAAATCCCAGTCGGCGGAAATGCAAAACCTGCTCGGCAAGCGCAAAACGTTATTTAAATCCACCCGCAACGACTACGAAACCAAACAAAAGGATGTCGCGCGTATTTCCAAACAGGCGGACTCCCTGCGCGACCTGGTCACAAAACTGGAACAGCAGGACCGCGAGGCCGCGAAAACACTGGAGGGCAAAAAAGTCGCCCGTAGCATGCCGAAGGCCGGAATTGCAGGCCTGCCGGTATCCGGCCCTGTCGTCACTGCCTTCGGTGAAAAAGACAATATTGGTGCGACCAGCGAGGGGATCAGCGTTCAGGCGAAGCCGGGCAATCTGGTTGTGGCCCCCATGGGCGGCATCGTCAAATTCGCGGGTACCTTCCGCAATTACGGCCAGTTGGTCATTCTCCAGCATGAAAACGGGTATCACAGCCTGATCGGCAATCTGGGTAAAATCAGTGTCGCGCTGGGCCAGAGCATAAAATCCGGTGAACCTTTGGGAAATATGCCATCCGGGGCTTCCAGTCATGATGCGCTCACGCTATATTACGAACTGCGCCATAATGGCCGGCCGGTTGACCCCGCCATAAAACTTAAAGACTTACGCTCTTGATCAAGGATTTTCATATGCGCTTGCGCCGTTTTCTGCAGGTTTCCCTGCTGTCCGCTTCCCTCATTGCATTGGGTTTTCATATCCCATCTTACGCGCAAGAGGATGATCGCAGTGCGGGGACAGAAGAAGCGTCCAACTCGTCGGGTGCGACAGGTGGTTCCAGCGATACCTATCGCGAACTGAATTTGTTCGGCGATGTGTTTGAACGCGTACGCGCACAATATGTCGAACCTGTTACCGATAAAAAACTGATCGAATACGCCATCAACGGCATGCTGACCAGCCTTGATCCGCACTCATCCTATATGGACGACAGTGAATTCAAGGATATGCAGGTTCAGACGCGCGGTGAATTCGGCGGCCTCGGCATCGAAGTCACGATGGACCAGGGTGTGGTCAAAGTCGTTTCACCAATCGACGATACACCCGCCTATCGCGCTGGCGTGAAAGCTGGCGACTATATTACTCATCTTGATGGCCAGCCCATCGTTGGCATGACACTGAATGATGCGGTCGATAAAATGCGTGGTAAGATCGGCACACCGATCAAACTGACCCTGCGCCGTGAAAATGTACCGGAGCCAATCGAAGTTACACTGGTTCGTGATGTCATCCGTATCCAATCTGTCAAACATGACGTCCTGAACAGTGATATCGGTTATATCCGTATCACCACGTTCAGCCAGAACACCGATAGCGGCCTGCGTGATGCCGTGGAAAAAATCCGTTCGCAGTTGGGCAACAAACTGATCGGTTATATCGTCGATCTACGTAACAATCCGGGCGGCCTGCTGGATCAGGCGATTGCCGTTTCCGATGATTTCATCGAGCAAGGTGAAATTGTTTCGACTCGTGGCCGTCACCCTGAAGACACCAAGCGCGACAACGCAACGCCGGGCGATATCGCCAATGGCCTGCCTGTTGTCGTGTTGATCAACGGCGGTTCGGCATCAGCATCGGAAATCGTTTCCGGTGCGTTGCAGGATCATCGCCGTGCGCTGGTGCTTGGCACACAATCTTTCGGTAAAGGTTCGGTACAAACGGTTATTCCGCTCGCCGGCCATGGCGCGATGCGCCTGACCACGGCGCGGTATTATACGCCGTCAGGCCGCTCGATTCAGGCTAAGGGCATCACACCGGATATTATTGTCGAACCGGCAAAAATCGAACAGGAAGCCCAGATTGACCGCATTCGTGAAGCTGATCTGAAAGGCGCACTTGCCAATCCGGATGATAAGAACAATGGCGCACTCCCGGCACAAGCCCTGCCTGGCAACAAACCGGAAGCAGACCCGAAGGGCGCCGCAAAACCTTTCAATCCAAAAGACAGCCAGAAAACCAAAGGCGATGACAAACTGAAAGACGATTATCAGCTGGCCCGGGCCGTGGATGTGCTGACAGGTGTTTCGCTTTATGGCCGGGGCGCGAAGGCTGAGAAGGTCGAAGACTCCGACAAGGGCAAGGATAAAGATAAAGACAAGGCCGATGCCCTGCCGAATGCGAAGGTCGATACGAAATCACCGACGCCGGATGCGAAACCCGACGATAAACCCGCTAAACCGTAAAAGGACAAGCGCCGATGAGCACGATCGCCCCTCGGCTGAACTCCATGATCTCCCTGAACGCGCTCGGACGCGGTCTGGCGGCGGGGTCGTTTATCCTGTTGCTGCTTGCGGGCTGGATCTGGCTGCATGCGCCCACGGTGCTGAAACAGCACTACGATCAACTCGCTAGCGTCACGGTGGATATTGAACCGGAGGCGGCGTCCGGCATCAAACTGGAAACGCTTCCTGCAGAAGCAGAGCATCATGAAGGCGAAACTCTGCCGCCTGCCCCTGTTCCGATTTCCGCCGAGCCTGCTCATACTGAAGAGCATGCGCCTGCTCCCTCGGCAAGCCTGCCGCCCGCTCCGATTGCAGGTTTATATGCGGATGTGAAGGACGGCAAAATTCCGCAGATCAACAAAACGAATGGTCAGACACCATTTGACGCCTATCGCCGTCCGTTCGATCCTGCCGCATCCGGCGGTAAACCTGTTATCTCTCTGGTGCTGACGGATATGGGCCTGTCGCAGGCTGCGGCCAAGGCGGCGCTGGCGATTATGCCTCCTGATATTTCTTTTGCCCTGTCTCCCTATGCATCCGATATCGACAAGCTGGTTGCCGCGTCACGGGAAAAGGGTCATGAAGCCTGGATCATCCTGCCGATGCAAACACCCGATTATCCCCGCATCGATCCCGGCCCCAAAACCTTGTTGAAAGGCGTTCAACAGAAAGACAATTTGGAGAAACTGACCTGGCTGATGACACGCGGTAGCGGTTATGCAGGTTTTATCGGCAGCCAGGATAATGATTTTATGGCTTCCGAAAAAGATTCAAAACCGATCATGAATGAGATTTACGGTCGCGGCCTTGTCTATGTTTCGCCGGAAGCGCCGCATGAGGCCGTGCCGATCGTTCCGGGCCAGCCGCGCGCCAATGCCGATTTATGGCTGGGTGATACGGTTGATAAGGCGGAGATTGAAGCCGAGTTGAAAAAACTGGAAGACCTTGCCCGCACCAATGGCCATGCCGTCGGTATGATCCGTCCGCTGCCGCTGACCTATCACGTGATTGGCGACTGGGCGGAATCTTTGGCGCAAAGAGGCTTTGTCCTCGCCCCTCTTTCCGCCAATGTCGGCAATACAGGGCACTGAACCATGAAAAACGCCTACGATCATCTGCCCTATCGGCCCTGCGTCGGCATGACCCTGTTCAATAAAGACGGCTGCGTTTTTGTAGGCGAACGTCTGGATTATCCCGGCGCATGGCAGATGCCGCAAGGCGGCATCGATGACGGCGAAGATACGCAACGCGCCTTTTTCCGAGAACTCCGCGAAGAAATCGGCACGGATAAAGCCGACATTCTTCGCATCATGGACACGCCCTTGAAATACGATCTTCCCCCGCGCCTTCTGGGCAAACTGTGGGACGGAAAATACCGGGGCCAGGAGCAAACCTGGGTCGCCGCCCGTTTCAAAGGCACGGATGACGACATTAAAATCGATGCGCACATGCCCCAGGAATTCGGCCGCTGGCAATGGGTGAAACTGGATGAAGTTATTGACCTGATCGTCCCGTTCAAGCGGGATACGTATCGGACGGTGATTGAGGCGTTCAGGGATTTGATTTAAGCGCATAAAAAATCCCGGCTTAGCCGGGATTTTTAATTGGACCGTTTTCAAGGATTCAACGGCGACCAAGCCGGATCCGAACCATCGCCCGGTGTATTTAACTCGCGTTCATTATAACCCGTGATATCGATGGTCGAAACCCGCGCACGGCGGCCATCGCCTGAGGGCATGTCCTTGAAGAATGCGATCACGCGGCCGTTCGGGGACCAGGTTGGCCCTTCGACGTGGTAAGCGCAGGTCAGCAGGCGTTCACCTGAACCGTCCGGCTTCATCACGCCGACGCAGAACTGGCCCTGATACAGGCGGGTAAAGGCGATCAGATCCCCGCGCGGCGACCAGACGGGCGTCGCATAACGGCCGCTGCCGTAAGAAATGCGCTTGGCATCGCCGCCGGACGCACCCATCACGTAAATCTGCTGCGTGCCGCCACGGTCGGATTCAAAGACGATCCGGCTGGCATCCGGCGAGAAGGACGGGCTGGTATCGATGCCCGATGTGTTGGTCAACTGCGTGGTGGAACGGCTGCGCAGATCCATCGTGAAGATATCGCTGTTGCCGCCTTTCATGACCGACATCACGATTTTCGAACCGTCCGGAGAAAAGCGCGGAGAGAATGTCATGCCCGGAAAATCGCCCATGACCTGCTGGCGGCCCGTGTCGATGTTGTACAAATACACGCGCGGCTTGTTGTTGTAATAGGCCATATAGGTGATGGTCTGGTCGTTCGGGGAGAAGCGCGGGGTCAGGACCAATGAGCTGCCATCCGTCAGGTAACGGTTGTTGAACCCGTCCTGGTCCATAATGGCAAGGCGTTTGATGCGTTTGGTGGCGGGGCCGCTTTCCGCGATGTAGACGATGCGGGAGTCGAAATAGGCCTGTTCGCCCGTGACGCGTTTGTAGATTTCATCCGAGATGATGTGCGCGATGCGGCGCCAGTTTTCCGGCGTGGTCGTGTAGGCCATGCCGATCATCTGCTTTTCGCCATACACATCCCACAGGCGGAATTCGACGCGGGTGCGGCCATCCGGTGAACGGGTCACGGTGCCGGATACCAGGTTTTTGGCATTGATCGAACGCCAGCCGCCGAAATTAACGCCTGCATTGATCCCTGCAGGATCCTGTACAAATGAGCCAGGGCTGATCGGCGCGAACAATCCGCTGCCTTTCAAATTGTTGGTAATGACTTCAGGGATACCGCGTGCAAGCTGCGCATCCGCGCCGGGCTGGACAAAGAAATCGGGAATGGCGATGGGCAGGGCTTCCAGTGATGCCTTTGTCACAGCCAGTTTCAGCGGTGCGGCATATCCGGCCTGTATGGGCAGGATGACAAGGGCGCATAAAATGACGAGAAGCTTTTTCATTGCAGCATTTCCTTAGGATCGAAATTGATAATCATGTCTTTCCACTGGTCGTATTTGCCATCGGGCAGCTGTTTCAGCGGATTGCAGTTGGGATCATACACGGCGCGCCGCGCACTGTCAGCCGCCGCGCGGAAAAAAGTATCGGAGTTATACCGGCCCTGGTCAACCACTTCGGCGTTCAAAAGACGCTTGTCCGGGCTCATCGTCATCCGAATTTCAACGGCCAGGTTTTCAGCATAACGGGCCCCGGCCAGCATTTTCCAGCATGCACCCAGCTGTTGCCGCACCGCATCCATTTCATTGGCGGTCACCTGCTGCCCCTGCTCCGCGTCCGGCGTGGGATCGCCTTCCTTTTCAGGCGCGTCGGGCTGGGCCGCGGTCGGGTCGTTCTTGATCAGGTTTTTCAGAAGTGCGTCCATTTCCGCGCTTTTATCCTCTTCAGGCTTTTTCTCCGGTTTCTTGTCCGGTTTTTTCTCGGCTTTTTTCAGATCCTTGTCAGGCGGGGTCAGCGGATCTTCCACCGGCTCAGGCTTGGATTCTTTTTTGGGTGGTTCCGGCGGCTTGGGTGGCGACGGTTTTGGCGGCTCCTTGGCCGTATTGGTCGGCGGAACAGGCCTCGGCGGCTCCTTCTCAACCTTTTTCAGCGGGGCATTCTGGGGAGATGCGGCGGGTTTGTTCACCTGGCTTTTTTCAGCCACCGTCTCAATTTCCACCGGGATTGGCGTGTCGATGGTCTCAGGCGTGCGGGAAATGAACGGCAGCCCCACAAGCGCCAGCACGATCACAACGACATGCAGCAGCACCGATATAAAGACAGGCTTCGACATCCCGAAAACCGAGCCCGATTGATCGTTTTCGCGCTGTTGAGGGTTGGAAGCCATGGCAACCTAAATAAGACGGAAAATTATGGCCCTTTTGGGGATTGAACGGAAAGTAAGGCGACCTTGCGGAATCCGGCGCCATTGAGCAGACCCAAAATATCCATAACCTTACCATAGCTGAGATTCATATCGGCGCGGATAAAGATGCGGCGTTCCGGATTATCCTTCGTCATAGAGGTCAGGAGGTTGACCAGCTTGTCGCGCTCCACGGGCGTCTCGCCCAGATACATTTTCTGGTCTTTATCGAGGGAGATTTCGAGCGGCTTGTCGTCTTCCGTGCTGATCGGCTTCGCATCGGATTTCGGCAAGTCAACCGGCACGCCGGAGGATAGCAGCGGCGCGGTGATCATAAATACGACCAGCAGGACGAGCATAACGTCGACGAACGGCGTGACGTTTATTTCAGACACACGGTGGTGCGACCGGCTGCGGCGCCCGGCAATCCCGACGCGGCCCGACGACCGCTGCTGAATCCCCGCGCCCATTACGCCACCTTCTTGCTGCGCGTGCCGCTGTCATGGGAATCAAGATGGCGGGACAGGATGGCGGAAAATTCGTTACAGAAACTGTCCATCCGGTCGGCGTAGCGATCCAGCCCGTTCGTGAAAATGTTATAGGCAACCACTGCCGGAATAGCGGCGACCAGGCCCAACGCTGTCGCAAACAGAGCTTCAGCAATACCAGGCGCAACCACGGCCAGGCTGGTGTTGTTGGTATGCGCGATCGATGTAAAAGCATGCATGATACCCCAGACCGTGCCAAACAGGCCGATAAAGGTCGCGGTCGAACCGACGCTGGCCAGGAAAGTCATGCCGCGTTCCAGCAGGTTCATTTCCTTGTTGATGCTATTGCCCATGGCGCGTTCGACGCGCTGGCGTAAAGAAGCCTGCATGCTTTCAGATGAAGGCATCCCGTTGGCGACACCGTTGTGCCATTCTTCCATACCCGCGCAGAAGGTTTTCAGCAATGGGTCCAGCTTGCCCTTTTTCACGCGCTGATACAGCTTGTCCAGCGGCTCGCCAGACCAGAACGAATCCTCGAATTTATTGGCGCGGCTGTTGAGTTTTTTCAGGGTCGAGCGTTTTTCAAAAATGATCGCCCAGCTCCATACCGATGCGAACATCAGGATGATCATGACGAATTTAACGATCATGTCCGCCTGCAGGAACAGAGCGACCATGGAAAGATCACCGTTAAAACTGCCGCCGAGATCCGCCGCTTCTACCGTTCTGTCCATCTTATTCCTGCTCCATCGTCTTCATAAAAGCCTCGATCAGGGCCTCGGGCGGCCTGATCGGCTTACCCTCCATATTGATACAAACCAAAGTGACCGCCATTTCAAACAGCACCTTGTCTTCGCGCCGCACCGTCTGCTTCATTACAATACGTGTTTTTCCAAGTTCTGCAATTGAAGTGGTGATGTCGAGAAGGTCGTCAAGGATCGCAACTGCAAGATAATCCGCCTGGATATGACGGACCACAAACATCAGGCCCTCGCGCTCCCGCAAAGATTTATGCTCAAACCCGATCGAGCGCAAGAACTCCGTGCGCCCGCGCTCACAAAAAGCAAGATAATTGGCGTGGTAGACAATGCCGCCGGCGTCGGTATCGGCGTAGTAGACTCTGAGGGAGGTTTTATGGGTCATGGTTTATTTTGTCATATACATCACTGTCGTCCCGGCGCGGTGAAGCGTCAGCGTAACGAAGGCGGGGAGCCAGTCAATAAAAAGTGTGCGTTTCCCGCACGCATGTTTCCGGGATTCCGGATCGGCAGTCGGCTACGCCTCCCTGATCCAGAATGATACCTGAAACTTACTTCTTCTTTTTGAAACTCTCAATGCCTTCCATGATCAACTGGCAGGCTTCCTGGTCCGACGCCCAGTGACCTGGCTTGCTCCATTTGCCTTTTTCCAGATCTTTGTAATGGGTGAAAAAGTGCATGATCTGGTCGCGCAAGATCGGTCGGATATCGTCGATTTTGTGGATGTTGTCATGATAGGGGTATAGCTTCGGCACCGGAACGGCGATAATCTTCTCATCCCTGCCTGCCTCATCCTCCATAAACAGAACGCCGACCGGCTTCGCGCGCAGGACGGCGCCCGGCATCACCGGCACGCTTGAGATCACCATGACATCGACCGGGTCGCCATCGCCGGACAGCGTCTGGGGGATAAAGCCGTAATTGCCTGGGTAATACATGGGAGTGTGGAGGAAACGATCCACGAACATGACCCCGGTTTCCTTATCCAGCTCATATTTTACCGGATCGCCGCCCATGGGGTTCTCGATAATGACATTGATATCGTAAGGCGGGTTTTTACCGATGGGAACTTTATCGTAAGACATAGCCTGCTCCAGAATTGTGCGTTGCAGCACTTTAACCTTAAAGTCCCGGCAATATGAAGAAAAATTTTAAGGTTTTTGTCATCCTGAGCGTAAGCGAAGGATCTTCAATGTCCGGCCTAGCCGCAAGGGTTCAGATCCTTCGCTTACGCTCAGGATGACAGTTGAGGGTTATTCGTCTTCCAACATATCCAACTGCAAATCTTTCCTAGGCTTCAAGCCCAGATACTGAAAACCCTTGGCCGAGAGCATGCGCCCTCTCGGCGTCCGCTGCACGAAGCCTTGCTGCATCAGATAGGGTTCAATGACGTCTTCTATGACATCCCGCTGGTCCGCCAGTGCGGCGGACAGGGTTTCAACGCCGACCGGACCACCGGCGTAATGCTCGGCGATGCAGCGCAGATAGCGCCTGTCCATCGTGTCGAGGCCCGATCCATCGACATCCAGCCTTTGCAGCGCCTCATCGGCGACTTTGGCGTCGATCATGTTCGAATTCAGGGCATGGGCGAAGTCGCGGACGCGGCGTGTCAGGCGACCTGCAATCCTGGGTGTGCCGCGCGAACGCCGGGCGATTTCCGCGGCACCGTCCTCCGTGATTTTCATTTTCAGCAAGCTGGCAGAGCGCCGGACGATCAGGGTCAATTCCTTGTCCGTATAGAATTCCAACCGCAATGGAATGCCGAACCGGTCGCGCAGCGGGTTGGTCAGCAGGCCTGAGCGCGTGGTTGCGCCGATCAGGGTGAAGGGCGGCAGGTCAATCTGCACCGACCGCGCCGCCGGGCCTTCGCCGATGATCAGATCGAGCTTGCGGTCTTCCATGGCCGGATACAGAATTTCCTCCACCGCGACATTCAGGCGGTGGATTTCATCGATAAACAGGACGTCATGCGGTTCAAGGTTAGTCAGGATCGCGGCAAGATCGCCCGCCTTCGCCAATACCGGCCCGGACGTGCCGCGAAAGCCGACGCCTAGCTCCTTCGCGATAATCTGCGCCAGCGTCGTCTTGCCCAGGCCAGGGGGGCCGTGCAGCAGCACATGGTCCATCGCATCGCCGCGGGAGGCGGCGGCCTTAACGAAAACGCGCAGATTGGCGCGGAGGGATTCCTGCCCGATGAAATCATCCAGTTTCTGAGGGCGCAGGCTGGTTTCGATATCGGAATCGGTTTCGAGCCGCGTTCTTTCAAGATCAGTGTTTTTTTGCAATCCAATATTCATCAAATTACGTCATCCTCCGGCTTGACCGGAGGATCCATGCGATAGACCGACCAGTGAATAGATCCTCCGGTCAAGCCGGAGGATGACGGTGATGGAACAATCCTGATCACGCCGTCAATTCCTTCAATGCCAGCCGGATAATTTCCTGCAGGCTTTTATTGTCATTCGCTTTTTGTTTGGCTTCCAATACCGCCGTATAGGCATCTGTCCTTGCATAGCCTAAATTCACCAATGCCGACACGGCGTCCTGATCCACGCCCGCGGCGGTTTGCGGCGTGTCCGCTTTCACACCCTTTATCTTTGGCACCAAATCGATCTTCCCGGTCTTGTCTTTCAATTCGGTCACGATCCGCGTCGCCAGTTTCGGCCCGACGCCATCGGCGCGGCGGATAGCAGCCTGGTCGCCGGAGGCGATGGCGAAGCCTAGCTGGTCCGGCGGGCAGGCGCTAAGAATGGCCAGCGCCGCTTTCGGGCCAACGCCCTGCACACTGTATAGCAATCTGAACCATTGCTGTTCGGCGGCTTCGTGGAAGCCGTATAATGTAATCGCGTCTTCGCGTACATGCGTGTCGATCAGAAGGCTCAATGTATCGCCCGCCTGTCCCACACGGCTCAACGTTCGGCTGCTGGCCTGCACGGCATAGCCGACGCCATTGACGTCAAGGATCAAACTATCCTGCGCCACACTGTCGAGAATGCCGGAGAGTTTTGCGATCATCGTGCGTACTCCGCTTCCCGCGCCCGTGATTTGGCATGATGCGCGTGGCAGATCGCAATCGCCAGTGCATCCGCCTGATCCGCGCCCTGTTTGCCGCTGGCGGGCAATAGTGTCCGCACCATCATCCCGATCTGGTCCTTCGTCGCATGCCCTGCCCCGACCACGGATTTTTTTACCAGGTTGGCCGCATATTCGTGCACCACAAGTCCCAACCGTGCCGGTGCCACTATCGCCGCCCCACGCGCCGCGCCGAGTTTCAGGGCGGAAGCCGCATTGTTGTTCATAAAGGTTTCCTCAATCGCCGCGACGGATGGCTTATGCAGGGTGATAATGGCCATCAGCCCTTCATCAATCTGCGCCAGCCGGGCGTAAAACGGAAGGTCAGCCCTGGTTTTCACCAGTCCGCAGGCCACGAAATGCAGCCGGTTGCCGTCGACATCGACGACACCCCATCCACATTTCTGCAATCCGGGATCAATTCCGAGGACTCTCATAATGAAAGTGTACCCTAAAGAACGGAACGTGAACAGTAGGTATTACCCCGCCATCAACCGTTCCATGATCTCATCGCTGGTTTCGAAATTGGTGGTGACAGTCTGGACGTCGTCGTTATCTTCCAGAACATCGATCAGCTTCATCAGGGTTTTGGATTGCTCCTCATCGATCGGTGCCGCGACATTCGGTTTCCAGACCATGGCGGCGCGCTGCGCCTCGCCGAATTTTTTTTCCAGAACATCCTTCACATTCAAGAAACTGGCTGGGTTGGTGAAAATATCGTGGGTTTCATCGCCGGATTGGCAATCATCCGCGCCCGCCTCTACCGCCGCCTCGAACATCGCGTCGGCTGAGGCTGCTGAAAGCGGATAAACAATCTCCCCCATCCGGTCGAACATGAAGGATACAGAATTTGTTTCCCCCAGATTGCCGCCGTATTTGCCGAAAGTGGACCGCACCTCACCCGCCGTGCGGTTGCGATTGTCGGTCAGTGCCTCGACGATTACGGCGACGCCGCCGGGACCATATCCCTCATACCGGATTTCTTCATAGTTATCGGCCGCGCCAGCGCCGGTGGCGCTGTCGATGGCGCGTTTTACGCGGTCATTGGGCATGTTAACGGCGCGCCCCCCCGTCATGGCGGCCCGTATCCGGGGGTTCGCGGCAGGATCGCCGCCGCCTAGCTTCGCCGCTACGGTGATTTCCCGCTGCACCTTGGTAAACATTTTACCGCGCTTCGCGTCCTGCGCGCCCTTGCGGTGCATGATGTTTTTAAATTTTGAATGACCTGCCACGGCAGCCTATCCTTAAGAGTTGAATGATGCCCTGGAAAATGCCGGATTTGATTTTCCAGTACAAGAGAAAATCTCCAAAAACCCGTATCCAAAGGAAAATATTATGCTAAAATAGGAAGTCCAACCGGGCATTTTACCCCTTAAGCATACATTAAATATATTTTGGGATGGTCTTTTTATGGCCTATCAGTTCAACGCAATCAGCGTCCTGATCGTAGAGGACAACCAGCCCATGCTGGACATTACCCGCGCCCTGCTGGGCACATTTGGCGTGGGGAAGATTATCGGCGCCGCCAACGGCGAAGTCGGGTATAAAAAATTCTGCGCCCATAACCCGGATATTGTGATTTCAGATTGGATGATGAAACCGATGGACGGGATATCCTTCACCCGCATCGTGCGCAACGACTCGGCCAGCCCCAACCCTTACGTTCCTATTATCCTGATGACCGGCTTCAGCGAAAAGCGCCGCGTGTTGCAAGCAAGGGATGCCGGCGTCACTGAATTCCTGGTCAAGCCGTTCAACGCGCATGATCTGTACAAACGCATCGTTCAGGTGATCGAGCGCCCGCGCCAGTTTGTCAAGGCGGAAGATTTTTTTGGCCCGGACCGCCGCCGCAAAAGAACGCCAGGCTATCTCGGACCGTTTATGCGTGAGACGGATACAGGTGTCGTGAATGTCGACAATTTAAGGGAACACCAGCAGGAATCCCATGCCGCGTTGACGCGATTGCGTGAAAAAGCCGGACTCGGCAAGGGTGACCGCTTCGATATAAAACCCGAAGATATAGATTGGGTTTAAGCACATGGAACAGCAAGTCAAACCGCATCATTTCAACCAGCAACCGCGCCGCAAGGCAGAATTCATTATGCCACCCAACACGCTGAAGGCGAAGGTGGGGTCCGGCGGCCTTGCGGAGGAAATACTCGACAAGGCTGAAAGCCTTCTCGCGGGCAACACAGTGGATTTCATGCCGCTCGCGGACATGTATCTGAACTCTCTGATGAAGGCGATCGACCGCGCGAAGGATTCAAACCTGTCCGATGTGTCGCCGGAACAAAACGAAGAACTGATCGTCTCCATGCTGTATCCCGCGATGCAATTGAAGGCGAATGGCGGCATGTTTCGTTATCCGCTCGTCACCGATATGGCCGACCATATGATCCAGTTTCTGGAAGTGATTGACCACATTTATATCGATACGCTGGAAATCGTCATGGCGTTCCATACCACCATCCGCGCCATCGTTCTGGCGAGAATCATGGGCAACGGCGGTCGTCATGGCGAGGAACTGCTGCGTGCGCTGAAGGACGCTTGCGAACGGTATTTTGAACGGCATCCTGGCGAAAAAGCCGATCTGGATTTGAATTTTATTCAGAATCTTTAGATTTTTGGAATGGTGGGCTGCAGCCGCCCACCAACACGTACCGGTTCGATTCTGACAGCCATGCCGGTCTTATCATCCGTTTCGATCCATGTGCCGCACAATGTTGCCTCGCCTTCGGCGGGCGACATTTTGTCGGTGGGCATTTTGCGGGTGAAGCGGAAAATGGGCACTTCTTTCTTCACGCCGATCACACTGTCGAAGTCGCCCGTCATGCCGGCATCACCCTGGAACGCAGTGCCGGCGTTGAAGATCTGGCAATCCGCTGTCGGCAAATGCGTGTGCGTACCGATCACGGCGGAAACCTGCCCATCCAGAAAATGCCCCATCGCCATTTTTTCGCTGGTGGCCTCCGCATGGAAATCCAGGAAGATCGCCTGCAGGTTTGCACCCAGCTTATGGGCCTTTAAAAGATCCTGCATTGCCGCGAACGGATCGTCCAGCGGCTCCATAAACGTGCGGCCCATGGCATTGACGATCAGGATTTTGCGGCCATCGGCCAGTGTATGAATATACGAACCTCGCCCGGGCGTTCCCTTGGGGAAGTTGATCGGCCGCAGCAGCTTCGGGTCTTGGTCGATGGTGAAAATAATTTCCTTCTGGGCCCAGATGTGGTTGCCAGTGGTAATGCAATCGACACCCAACGCATAAAGATCGTCGCAGATTTTTTTATTCACGCCGACACCGTGCGCCGCGTTTTCCGCGTTGCAAATCACCACATTAGGTTTGAGAGATTGCCGCAGCACTGGCAAGTGCGCCTGCACCGCATCCCGGCCAGAACGGCCCATCACATCGCCGATGAATAAAATCTTCACGTGAATTTGAACTGCATCATGATGTTCTGGCCCATGCAAATAATAAAATGGCCAGCCGCTTTGGTGTAATTTCTAATGGCTTCATATCTGTGAATGCTGGCGGCCTCAAAATGCGTCTTTGCCTTTAACGGAATCCCAGCAAGCATCAGGGATCTGCCTTTGCCCAAAGAAACTGTCGCGGCCTGCATATGCAGGTCAGCAAGGCTCCTGCGCAGTTCTGCCCTATCCTGATGTGATCCGATGACTGTCATCTTAAGGCGCGCATTCCGGTGGAGGGATAACAGACGCATCTGTTTTAATTTTTTTAAATCGCATTTGATCCAGTTGTTCCTTATAACGAGCGGCGATGCGTTTAAAGCCCCATAGACTGGCCAACATATATTGGGATTGAATAGCAAGTACCATTAGACCATCTTCTACGTCCATGTTTTGGACTGAAGGATTTTCTTTTTTTGGCCCATGTTGACCTGCGCACTCACTGCCCATCATCTCGTATAATTCTGTAAGGCTAAATCTATCCAGCATAAGGTACTCCTTTCGGGTATATTTATTGCATTATGATAATTAATGCAAACTTTATCATCCCGCAAATAAAACGCTCTCCGGCGTGACAATGCAATCCAGTTTTTCGTCGTGGGGACCATCGGGCAGCAAAGGCACTTCCTGCGCCACATACGCCAATCCAACAGCCACGATCTCTTTTTTGGCCCGGAGGGCGTGCAAGGTTTCATCATAATGGCCCGCGCCATAGCCCAGGCGGTGGCAGCGCCTGTCAAACGCCAGTAATGGCACTACCACGATATCGGGATCGACGGACGGGGCGGACGCCAAAGGCTGGGACAATCTGTACACGCCTGTTTCCAGCGCCTCCCCTTCATTCCACAAGGCGAATCGCAGCAGGCGCTGCCCCTTCTCAACAATAGGCAGGGCGCATTTGACACCGTGCTGCGTTAAAGCCTGGAGCAGCGGCAAGGTGTCGAATTCACTGCCTGTCGGATGATAGAGCGCGACGATCTGGTCCTGCCTGGGTCTAACCGTATCCAGGAAAAGTTTGACGGCGCGTTCCGGCTCCATATGCGCAGGATCGATGGCATCGCGCCGCGCCTTCGCTTCACCCCGTAATGTCTTCTTGATTGTATCCATGATGAAAAGCCCATATGGGAGCCATCGGTTCCGTGTACGCTGTACTATCCGCTTCTGGCCCAATTACCAGGTGGGCGCCATATAACGGTTCCAAGCGGCAAAACACTTAGACCCGTCAGGGACAGCTCCCGTAGCGAAACGCATAGGCCCGAGGAATAGAGTGTATCACGCGAACCACAGCAACCCATATGGTTTAAGAGATATAGGACAATTTGGGGTTTTCAGCAAGTTTTGGCCTTCCTTTTACATTGACATCCCGGCGAAAGCCGGGACCGGGTAAACGCAGCGCACACTGCCAACTCGGTCCCGGATTTCGCCGGGATGACAAACCATTCGTTTCATGCTTCACTATCCGACAGCAAAGGACAAGCCCATGAAAGCCGCCGATTATATCGCCCGCGAAACCAAATATCTGGCCCATAACTATCATCCCCTGCCCGTCGTGCTGACAAAAAGCGACGGCATCTGGGTATGGGATTCCGAAGGCAAGAAATACTTGGATTTTCTGAGTGCATACAGTGCCGTCAGCATGGGTCACAATAATGCCCGTATCCGCAAAGCGTTGGTGAACCAACTTGAAACGCTCGATGTCCCTTCCCGCGCTTTTTACACCGACCGCCTCGGAGAATTTGCTGAGGCACTTTGCAGACTGACCGGCATGGACACGATGCTACCCATGAACACGGGCGCGGAAGCGGTTGAAACTGCTATTAAGGCCGCCCGCCGCTGGGGCTATCAGGTTAAGAAGATCGCGCGCGATAAGGCCCGCATTATTGTTTCCGAAGGCAATTTCCATGGCCGCACCACAACCATTGTCGGCTTTTCATCGGATGACGACTACCGCAAGGATTTTGGCCCGTTCGCGGGCGGGTTCGACGAAGTCCCGTTCGGTGACGCGGCAGCACTGGAAAAAGCCATCACGCCCGAAACCTGCGCCTTTATCAGCGAACCGATCCAGGGCGAAGGCGGGATTATCATGCCGCCGAAGGGATGGCTGAAAGACGTGCAGGCCATCTGCCGCAAGCACAATATCCTGCTCATCCTCGATGAAATCCAAAGCGGCCTGGGTCGCACAGGCAAGGATTTTGCCTTCCAGCATGAAATTGAAAAGCCGGACGGTCTGATCCTGGGCAAGGCGCTCGGCGGCGGCATCTATCCCGTCTCCGCCTTCCTGGCCCGCAAGGACGTGATGGATGTATTCAACCCCGGCAGCCACGGCTCTACATTCGGCGGCAACCCGCTATACTGGCGATCGGCATTGAGGCGATTAAAATCCTGAAGGAAGACCGCCTGACCGAACAAAGCGCGGAACTCGGCGCGCATTTGAAAAAGCGCCTGTCCGAACTCAACAGCTCCCTTGTCACCGCCATACGCGGCGCGGGCCTATGGATCGGTATGGATATCGACCCGGATCAGGCAACCGCACGCCAGGTCTGCGAAAAACTGAAACTGCGTGGCCTCCTCTGCAAGGAAACCCATCATATCACCGTGCGCTTTGCCCCGCCTTTGACCATCAGTAAGGCGGAAATCGACTGGGCAGTGGATCAGGTCAGGGATGTGCTGACGGAGTTGTCGGGACAGACAAAAAATCAGGCGGCTGGTTAAGCCCCACTATCAACTGTCATCCCGCAGCGAAGCGGGAGGATGTGGTGGTTCCGCTTGAACCGCTTTATTGGCGCTATCGAAGATCCTCCGCTTCGCTGCGGGATGACAGTTATCATATTAAAATAATTTAAAATCAATAACTTATATAACTTAACCAATAAAGTTAATATCTTTTTTAATTTTTATGGAAATTTTTTCTTGCTTTCTCTTTCTTAAAATTGTATTAAATATATAGTTACAATTTATAAACAATAGAAGGGTGTAAGGTTATGGCTCAGAGTTTAGCTTCAAAATACTTAAGATCAGCAGTTGGTTTGGCGCTTTTGGCAACAACAGCTGCCTGCGCAAGAATGCCACAGATGGAGACTTCTCCTCAAGATGCAGGCTCTCAACCTATCGATACATCCAGTATTACCGCAAGATTTAAAGCTTCATGTCAGGGTGAACTTACTTCATATCCTTATGCCATGGCAGCAGGTTGCGTTACGCCCGATGCAAAGGGTCTTTTGTTAGGTCAAGATATAACGACTACCAGAGTTTATCCTATTGCCCCTACCGCCGATCTTACGGATCCAGTTCAAGGTGAAGCTTTCCGAAAAGCTAATTTAGAACTTTTTGCTGAAAACCAAGCAAAACAGGGAACATTTACCCAACGCGGTTATGGCTCCCGTTCCAGCCAGGGTTCTGACCCTTGCGCTCGCAAAACAGGTTTAGACTATGGGATATGCGAAGCTAATTCCGCTGCTTCCACTGCACAACAGGCTGTTAGCACAGGTCGGCGAATTTTAAGCTTACCTTCGCAAGTTGGTGGCATATTGAATCAACTTACAAGATAACAATTTAAGAGGAATGACCCATGTTAAAAAAACTTGCTTTAGCAGCGACTGTTTTTTCTCCGCTGGTCATAGGTGGTTGTACACAACCTTGTGATATAGTGACGGATACAGTAGGTACGAGAAGCGAACTAGGTAATGTGTCCGGGCCTATGGTTGGACAAACAACTGTCGATAAACGTTGTCATTATAATCTGCCAGGAAATCCCTCATATCTTGGCTTACCTAGAGTATATTCACCGGGATAATAAAAGAATAATCCTTAAAAACCCGGCTTTAGCCGGGTTTTTTCGTTTTTTCTTTCTCTGGATGTTATTCACCGCTATAAATTTATTCAATGCAACGCCGCACCAAAATTTCCCTTTGCTTCATACTCGCCATCGGCGCGATTACTGTCTGGGCGGCTCTGCCGATCTGGATGGAACAGCAGATGCGCTCCGCCCTGTCTGCACAGGGCATTACAGTTGAATCCATCGGTAAAATCCATGCAGGCCTCGATGGCGCGGAATTTGTCGATATCAAGCTGGATAAGGACGGGTTCAATACCATCGATAGCCTTTATCTCCAGGGCCTGTTTTTCTACCCTGCCCTGATCATCAAGAATGTCGCGCTGACCGGGGAGATAGGCGCGGACGGGCGGCCGCATATTGACGGGTGGGATATGCGCCCCCTGACCTTCCCGTCCCGGATCAGATCAGCGATCCTTGAAGATGCGAAGCTGGATCTTGAAACCGCCGCCGGTTCCCTGCGCATTGAGGCGAAGGGCCAGATGGTCACCACCGGCAACGATGCGCGGCATATTGACGGCGTGCTGCATGCCGAACAGAACCAGCTGGGGTTCGACACCAACTGGGACATCGGCTGGAACCCGGATAACACTTACAGCGCCTCGGCGGAGATCGGCACATTACGCGTCAAGATGAACGACATTGAACTGACCCGTGCCAGCGGGTGGCTGAGCATCCAGTCCACCGATGCCAGCCCCGCCGTCACCGGTCAGCTGACCGCTGGCATGCTGGTGCTGGGTCCGCAGGTGCTGCGTGAGACGACGCTGACCGTCAACGGGCCGGACGGGAACCTGGTGTTTATCCTGGAAGGCCGCCCGGCACAGCATGACGATATGCGCGTCTATGCCGATATCCGCAATGCGCAGGACACGCCCGTCATGAACGCCCGCCTGACCGCACATACGCTGGACCAGCTGGCCGAATTTATCCGCAACTTGCGGACAGGCATGAAATCCAGCCCCGCCGCCGTCAACGCGCTCAGCGGCCTGATGCTGACCGATGGCAACATGGCGCGGATCAAAGGCGAGTTGAAAGGGTTTGCGTTCGACACGCTGACGTTAAGCCTGAGCGGCCCGATTTATGGGCTGAACGGTTCAGTGATTGCATCAAGAAAAAATTCAGCGGAAAAGAAAACAGTCAGTTTCGACCCGGCGAAACATTAATCCACCCCATCGACCGTCGTCATCCCGGCGAAGGCCGGGATCCATACGATTTTTCCACATCATAAAAGGCTGATAAGAACATAGATCGCGATCTTCGTCGTGTTAGCGTTTGTTCCTGGCTGCAATAGTGTATGGATCCCGGCCTTCGCCGGGATGACGAATAATTATTTAGCCTCAGGATATCCACCCAACCCCTTCAAACCCATCCTGAAAATAATATCCGTGCCGGCGTCACCCGAGGATTCATTCGTCAGGTTCCGCACGGCGGTCAGGGACATGGACACGCAGCATCCGGTGAAATCCGCGCCAAGGGTCGCGCGGCGCAGGCCCGGGTCATTGCCCAGGTCATGCAAAGCGCCCGCGCGCAGGGTCCAGTTGTCCGCCACTCTGACGCCGACGGTGTTGTCCAGCTGCTGACGGGTTTCCTCGATGCTGGTATCCTCCAGCGCCTTGGCGTAGAAATAGCGCGTGTTCAGTTGCACCCTGCCCAGGCTGGCATAGCTGTCCAGTTCGTGCCGCTGCGAACTTAAGTTGTCATTGGCCAGTTCGAAACGGTAGTTCAGCCCCAGATGCCCCTTGTACATACCGTTTAATTCACCGACAAAATTTGACGCGTCACCGGTCAGGCCCGATCCGCGCGGAAACGGGTTTTGATTGGTGAAGCGATAGCCCTGCCCGGCGAACACTTCGCCATAGCTGCCCTCAAAACCGTAAAGCCCGGTGCGGACGCCATAGGCGCCATGCACGCCGTCTTCCACGCGGTCGTAGCCGGGGAAACGGTTGGCGTCGAAAATATTGGACGCGTTGACCTGCGGATCCTGGCTGTCTTCGTTCGGAATGTCATTTTCACGCTGGTTGATATTGGGCGAAACGGTCAATGACACTTCCGGCGCCACGACCATCTGCATCGATGACAACGGCTTGGCCAGCGGGTAAGACGTCACGACATGCGCCTGCGGAAATATGCGCACTGCCGTGCCGGTCTGGTTGCGCGTAGGATCGAGTGAGGCAATATCACGGTCGCCCGTTAAATAGGCATCGCCCCGGACATTTGCGCTGACTGTCGTCACATCGCCAAAACCGGTCAACAGGCGGCGCTGCCACCCTCCGGAGGCGCTGAACCGGCCCATATCCTGGCCGCTTTCACGCGCCAGGCCCAAACCGGATACTTCAGCATCCCAGCGTCCGCCCAGTGTCTGGTTCGGTTCGCCCTTAAAGCTGGCGATGACTTCCGGGAGAATATTCGGCTGGTCCGTCTTGTCTTCATCCACGCGCACGTCCTGGAACGCCAAAGCGCGGATGACCGTGTAATTGCGGCCTGAAAACCGTTCGGCATAGGCTTCGTTTTCGAGCACGTCATCGCCGCCGAGATCATACTGGCGCAGATACTGGTCGTCCGACGCCGCGGCGATATTGACGCCGGAGCGCCAGGTCTGACTCATATCCCAGCGACCTTTGGCAAAGACATGGCCGCGCAGTTCGTCATCCGTCTGAACTTCGTTATCTCCGATTTTGTCGGTGCGGGACGATGATGTTGCGCTGCCGTTGACCTTGAATGACGCATTATCGAACCGCTGGCGATATTCCCCCAGCATCAACGGGCTTTCATTGGTCATCGCCATCACGCCAAGCGTCGCATCGCGATCCGATGCGATATCCCAGTAATACCGGTTTGTAACACTCGCGCCGAGGTCGCTGTTGTAGCCCAGAGACGGCGCTAGGAAACCGCTTTTGCGCTTGATCTGCCCATCGGGGTGGGAGAAGTAAGGCGTCCACAAAACGGGTACGCCATAGACATCGACTGAGGCATTCCGGTACGTGACCTGATGCTCCGCCTCGTCATATTTGATTTTCCTGGCGCGGATCTGCCAAGCGGGCGTGCTGCCGCTGCAATCGCAAGCTGTGTAGGCGGCATCCAGCATGGTGATGACTTGCGCGTTTTCACGCGTGCCTTCTCGCGCCGTGAACTTCCCGCCTTTGGCCAGATATGTTGTCAGTCCACGAACAAAACCGTCTTTCATCTGGTTGGACAATGTGACGGTATCGGCAAAATGCACATCACCGTTACTGTCGTTGAAAACCACATGGCCGTCGGCGGTGGCGACATCCTTCGCCAGATCATAGACGACCTTGTCCGCCTTCAGCACGCGTCCGTTCTGTTTCAGCTGCACATGACCCGTGGCGGTCAGGATTTTGGTTTCATTGTCATGGCTCAGATTGTCCGCCTCGATATCCACCGGCATGTTCCCGGATGCTGGCGTCGCATCGGCAGGTTTTTTCTTCATATTGGGGAATTTCATGACGGGTTTGGCCGCGGCAGGCGGTATTTCGCCAAAGCCGGTCAGCGCCTGCGCACGCGCCGGGTCAGGGCACGCCAGAATTGCGATCAAAACGATAAAAACCCAAACGCGCAAAATACCCGTTCCCTGACTGAATCCGCCTGATTTGAAACGAATATATGGGGAAGGTCAAGCCTGTCCGGATCAGCGGCGCAGAAACGCCGGGATATCATCGCCGAAGCTGTCCGGGCCATCATCTTCTTGCTGGCGCCGGGGTTGCGGCCGGTCGCGTTGCGGGGCCGGCGGACGGCTGGCTTCCTGCTGGCGCGGCGGGCGGTCTTCCCGCGGCGGTCTTTCGCCTCTGGGTTCGCGTGGTGGGCGATCGTTTCGTTCCTGCCGGGGCGGCCTGTCGCCGCGATCCGGACGGCGTTCACGCCTTGGCGCGTCCTCGCGGCCTGACGACCCTTCATCCGACCGTTCCACTTTATGGACCGGGATATCCTTATTGATCAGCTTTTCAATCGCCTTGACCTGCTTGACCTCATCTTCGGTGGCCAGCATCCAGGCGCGGCCACTGGCCCCTGCCCGGCCCGTGCGGCCGATGCGGTGTACGTAATCCTCAGCACTGAACGGCACGTCGTAATTGAACACGTGCGAAACCGCGTCTACATCAAGCCCACGCGCCGCCACGTCGCTGCAGACCAGCAAGGTTATCTTGTCGTCCTTGAAATCTTTCAGCGTCTGCGTCCGCACTGGCTGAGTCATGTCACCATGCATCGGCGCGGCATTGAACCCTTTGTCGCGCAGCCATTTGGCCAGCTCGCTGACCTCGCGCTTGCGGTTGCAGAACACAAAGGCGTTCTTCAGGGTTTCGTTTTTGATGATGGTGCGCAGCGTGTTGCGCTTGGCCTTATGATCGACCCAGACCAGATGCTGCTCCACCCGCTCCGCGGGCGACGCGGCAGGCGCAACGCTGACGGTCTTCGGGTTGCTCAGGAATTTTTCGGTCAGTTTCTTGATTTCCGGCGGCATGGTGGCGGAGAATAAAAGCGTCTGCCGCATCGGCGGGATCTTGCTGACGATCTTTTCAATATCCGGAATGAACCCCATGTCCAACATGCGGTCCGCTTCGTCGATCACCAGAATCTTGATGTCGTTCAGCAGGATGTTGCCGCGATCAAACAGATCCAGCAGCCGGCCCGGCGTCGCGATCAGAACATCGACGCCCTTCTCCAGGATTTTCTGCTGGTCCCCCATCGATTCACCGCCTACCAGCAGCGCCTTCGATAAAGGGTGATACTTTCCGTACAGGTCGAAATTCTCGGCAATCTGCGCCGCCAGTTCGCGCGTGGGCGAGAGGATCAGGGAGCGCGGCATGCGCGCCCGCGCACGGCCCGAGGACAGGATCTCGATCATGGGTAGCGTAAAGCTGGCCGTTTTGCCCGTACCCGTCTGCGCCAGGCCGACCACGTCCCGCCCCATCAGTACGACGGGGATGGCTTTTTCCTGGATGGGGGTGGGCTGCGTATAGCCGCAATCGGCAATAGCCCTCAGGATATCGGGGCTGAGGCCCAGTTCTTCAAACGTCATGTTTATGCTTAAAAACCATTCTGTATGCCGCAACCTATACGAAAACGGCCTGTTTCATCAAGGTATATCTGAAATTCAGCTAAACCGCCACAATTTTCTTGACATAAAAACATGTAATTTATATACAAAAATAATGCAAACAAGCCAGCTTATTAATATACGCAATTCCATTCTGGATACGATCGATATCGATCGTATTTTTAGCGTGCTGAATCCCTCCTTTCCGGGAAGTATGCACACGGATCCCTATCGCAGAGACGGTAAAAATCACTGGGCCGTTGCCGAGCGCAGGATCAACGGGGAACATAGAGGCGATTATATCGTCAAAAGCATGACCGGTACATTCAACAGGCTTGGGATGCTTGTTAACCGGCATGGTGACGGCAATATGTATCACCATCACGTATCACTTCAGGATGCCGTCAGAATCCTGGATGGTTGGAATGTTGCGCAGTCCCGGGTACCCGGTACGGTTAAAGGTCGCCCTGTTTTTTGTCTAAGCCCAAGTGTTTATTATAAAAGGGCTGCAGAGTTAAAAGGGCTTCGTTTGTAATTTTGGTCTATGGCATATCTTGCCAAAGCGGCTTAAACTTCATGGCTTTTCAGATGAAGGAATAGCCATGTCTACTTTGATCAAAAAACTTGATGAAGACCTGAAAAACGTTCGTGACGCAGGCCTCTACAAACCCGAGCGCATTATTACATCTTCCCAGAACGCCGATATCACCGTCAAATCCGGCGATCACGTGCTCAATTTCTGCGCCAATAACTATCTTGGCCTTGCCGACCATCCTGCCCTGATCGAAGCAGCCCATAAGGCACTGGATAGCCATGGCTTCGGCATGGCGTCGGTGCGGTTCATCTGCGGTACGCAGGATATTCACAAGACGCTGGAGCAGAAGATCAGCAGCTTCCTGAAAACTGAGGACACGATCCTGTATTCGTCCTGTTTTGATGCCAATGGCGGGTTGTTTGAAACAATTCTGGGCGAGGAAGATGCGATCATCAGCGACGCATTAAACCATGCCAGCATTATAGACGGCATCCGCCTCTGCAAGGCGCAACGCTTCCGGTATAACAACAACGACATGGCCGATCTCGAACGCTGCCTGAAAGAGTCCAAAGGTGCACGTTTCCGCCTGATCGCAACGGATGGCGTGTTCTCCATGGACGGCTACCTCGCCAACCTGCCCGCCATTTGCGACCTGGCCGAAAAATATGACGCCATGGTGATGGTGGATGACAGTCACGCGGTCGGCTTTATCGGTAAGACAGGCGCAGGCACACCGGAGCATTTCGGCGTTCAGGACCGCGTGCATATCATCACCGGCACATTGGGCAAGGCGCTGGGCGGCGCGTCAGGCGGTTATACATCCGGCCACAAAACCGTGATCGAATGGCTGCGCCAGCGGTCACGCCCCTATCTGTTTTCAAACACCCTCGCCCCGGTTATTACCGCAACGGCCATCGCTACTCTTGACCTGCTGAAGGGTCAGGATGGTGCAAAATTGCGTCAAAAGGTGAAAGACAACAGCGTCTATTTCCGCGAAAAAATGACCAAGGCTGGTTTTGAACTGCTCCAGGGCGAACACCCAATCATCCCCGTCATGCTTCACGATGCCGCCCTGGCCGGAAAATTCGCGGAAGAAATGCTGAAAAAAGGCGTTTATGTTGTCGGCTTCTCTTATCCGGTCGTGCCGCAGGGCAAGGCGCGAATCAGGACGCAGATGTCGGCGGCACATGATAAAGCGCAGATTGATAAGGCGGTGGACGCCTTTATTGAGGTTGGAGCGGAGTTAGGCGTTTTGAAGAAAGCGGCTTAGTCGCTACATTCTCCCGCGCCTTCGTCGATGTTGCATAAAAAAGCCCATACTATATCCGCCGCAATCTTTCTTAGGCCCTGCATACTTTCCATTGTTTTATAGGCAGTTTGCTTCAAAAGACTTGCCTTTGAGCGTTACTAATATTGGGAAAATCCAGTGATCTTTTTCCTTATAAGGAGGCATGATAAATTTTGCACTTAAATCCCTGCCCTGCGAATAATTTTGTTCCATAACTATTTTAAGGCGTTCATATTCTTTTGGATTGTTTTTATCGATCGATATTGCCTGCGCCCATTCATAACAACTCAATCGCGCGGAATTGACTTTAGCATTTTTTAAATCCGATGGATCATTGCCTAACTCCGCGGGCCAAACCACATCAATAAAAATTACGGCCTTTTCTTTTCCCAGATGAGAATCCGGCCACAGGCCTGTACTGCCCTGCGTACTGATGCTTGTACCGCCACTGCCTATTGAACCACTTGGAATTAAAAGCCTGCTGCCTTTTTCCTTTCTGTTAAAAAAATCTTTTTCCTGCGGGATAATTGAACCATCAGGCCCTGCAATTTGGATATCAAATAAGAATCTATCCCATGGGTGCGCAGGATCAGTCATTTTTTCAGGAATGGAAGACGCCTCCAGTTTTGCCAGATCGGGCTTTTGCACAACGGCTGTCTGGCATGCCGTTAGTACCAGCAGAAAAACCCCTAATAAAATCCTGTAAATCATTGCCTAGTCCTTTGCTTAAATGAATATGACATAAGAAACAAAAATTACAAAACTTGACTTTTAAGGATTTTATTCCTATATTAAATCAGGAGGATTTTGGATGAGCAAAGAATGGACACCAGAAAGACGCGCCGCCCAGGCTGAACGGATCAAGGCATTTAAGCCGTGGCTGAAATCCACAGGCCCTAAAACAAAGTCAGGAAAAAAACGATCTAGCCTCAACGCCCTGAAACATGGCGAGCGAAGCCTGCTGGCACAGCATGCCGAAAAAGCCTTAAAGTTTCATCGGCAGTTTATGAAAGAGTCGAAGATCGCCCTCAATAACCCCGACTTCGACGCAGCCCTTCGCGCCGCACAAACGAACTATATAAAAAATCCATCCGAAACAGGAGTTTAGAAAAAAGAAAAAATTTTTCTGAAACGAACTGAAGGTGTAGGATGATGACGCATTGAGAAAAGGATGCATCATGAAAGGCCTAGCAAAACTGAAATCCGAACCCGGCATCTGGCAGGTGGATAATGCGCCTGTGCCAGAAATCGGGCCGAATGATGTCCTGATCAAAATCCGCAAAAGCGCGATTTGCGGGACCGACCTGCACATTTATAAATGGGATGAATGGGCCGCGAAAACGATTCCGGTTCCGATGATCGTCGGCCATGAATATGTTGGCACAATTGAAAAGCTCGGCTCCGAAGTGGCCCACCTGAAAAAGGGTCAGCGTGTGTCAGGTGAGGGTCATATCGTTTGCGGACATTGCCGCAACTGCCGCGCCGGACAGCGCCATCTGTGTTCGAACACGAAAGGCGTAGGCGTCAACCGTCAGGGCAGCTTTGCCGAATATCTGTCGCTGCCTGCCGTCAACGTGTTCCCTGTTCCGGATGATATCAGCGATGAAATGGCCGCCATCTTCGATCCGTTCGGCAATGCGGTTCATACGGCGTTATCCTTTGATCTAGCCGGTGAAGATGTCGTCATTACCGGTGCAGGCCCCATCGGCTGCATGGCCATTCCGATCTGCAAGCATGCAGGCGCGCGTCACGTGGTGATCACAGACGTTAATCCATATCGCTTGAACCTCGCCAAAGAAATGGGCGCGACCTATACCATGGACGCCACGAAGGAAACGTTGAAAGACGTCATGAAAAAACTGGATATGAGCGAAGGTTTTGACGTCGGCCTGGAAATGTCCGGCATTGAATCCGCGTTCAAGGGGATGATCGCCACTATGCGTAATGGCGGGAAGATCGCCCTGCTCGGCATCCCGCCCGGCGGCAAGATGGATATCGACTGGAACCAGGTCATCTTCAAAGGTTTAGTCATCAAGGGCATCTATGGCCGCGAAATGTTCGAAACCTGGTACAAAATGACATCCATGCTCCAGAGCGGCCTGGATATCAACAAAGTCATCACCCACCGCTTGCCCATCGACCGGTTTCAGGAAGGCTTTGAGATCATGAAATCCGGCCAATGCGGCAAGGTTATCCTGGAATGGCCGGATTAAGGGTTGCCTTGGGATAGACAGCGCTTTACCTTTACTGCACCGTGAAGGCAACCGCCATAGTCAAATGATCAAACACCTTCAGCGCATCGGCCACTTCCTGCCTTACGTGTTCTTCCTGATCGCGGCCTATGTCGTGCATCGGCAGGTGACGCTGCATCCGATGAAGGATATCGCCAACAGCCTGGCGGAGATCCCGTGGCAGACCATCGCGATCGCCTCGGCCATTACCGCCGTCAATTACATGATGTTATCCGCTTATGACTGGCTGGGCGTGACCTATGCCGGACTGAAAGTGCCCTATCGCCGGATCATGCTGGCGTCATTGATCAGCTATGCGATCAGCAATAATGCCGGGCATGCGCTGGTGTCCGGCACCTCCGTGCGTTACCGCTTTTACAGCGCCAGCGGTGTTGGCGGATGGGATATCCTCAAGATTTCCGGCTTTTCCGCGCTCACCTTTATGATCGCCGCGTTTACCATGGAAGCGGGTTTGAGTCTTTTCGTGCCCGATGTCATGGAACAGGGTCAGGCCGCGCCAAAACTGGTTCATACCATCACGCTGATCAGCGCGGCGGCTTTGGGATTTTACTGGATCGCCGTCCTGTTCCTGCGCGATCCGATCCGGTTCAAGGATTATGAATTCCGCATGCCGACACCGCGCCTGGCTCTTTTGCAGACTGTGATCGGCGTAACGGATCTGGTCGTCGCATCCAGCGTTCTTTACATTTTTGTGAATGACGCTTTGCCGATGTCGTTCGCGGCATTTCTGGCCATCTATACTCTTGCGCTGCTTGCCGGGCTGATCAGCCAGGTGCCGGGCGGAATCGGTGTGTTTGAAGGCACGTTCATGTGGTTCGCGGGTTCCGACTCTTCATCCGTGGAGATTATGAGCGCGCTGGTCATGTACCGGATTATCTATTATTTCCTGCCGCTTGCGTTGGCCGGAATTGGCATGTTCCTGTATGAACTGCGGCATCATGGCGAGCGGCTGGTCAAGGGCAGTATGCTGGTTTCCACAGCATTGAGCCAGAGCATTCCCGCCATTTTCTCCCTGCTGCTGTTTCTGGCAGGCACGCTCCTGATCGCCTCGGGGACGACGCCGGAGATTGTTGAACATGTCGAAATCCTCCGCCGCTATGTTCCGATTGCGGCGGTGGAGGTGGCGCATATAGCCGCCAGTCTGTGCGGTATTGCCTTGTTATTCCTTGCGCGCGGAATCCGTCTGCGCCTCAGGTCGGCGTGGAGCGTTAGTATGATGCTTTTGCTGCTTGGGGCGGCGGGCGCCATCATGCGCGGGCTCGACTGGCATGAAGCAGCCATCCTGATGTTCGTCTTTTTCCTGATGATGCCGATACGCCGCCATTTGACCCGCGATGGATCGCTAATGCATATCTCATTGAGCCATGAATGGGCCGCGCTGATTGCCATTGCGCTGATCGGCAGTACATGGCTTGGATTTTTTGCCTATCGGCATGTGGAATACAGCAATGAATTGTTCTGGCAATTTTCCTTTTCGGCGAAAGGCGGGGCAGCCCGTTTCCTGCGCGCGCTGGCCGTCAGCGCGGCGGTCCTGTCCTTCTATTTCTTCTACAGGCTGATCACGGATGCAAAACCGCGGCGCATTGCCCCACCGAGTGTGGAAGAGCTGGCGCAGGCGCGCGCTGTTACGGCACAATCCAGCGACCCGCGCGGTTACCTGGCATTGCTGGAGGATAAAAACCTGTTATGGAGCGATGACGGCCAGGCCTTTATCATGTACGCCGTCACGCCCAATTACTGGATCGCGATGGGCGACCCCATCGGCAAGCGGGAAAGCTTCGAAGCCTTAACCTGGAAGTTTCGTGAAAATGCGAATATTTACCATGCACAGGCTGTGTTCTATCAGGTATCGGACCGTTTCCTGCCGCTTTATCTCGACCTCGGCATGGTCATGGTGAAGATCGGGGAGAATGCGCATCTGCACCTGGCCGATTTCTCTCTCGCCGGCGGCAAGCGCGAAAACCAACGCAAGGGCCGCAACCGTTTCTTGAAGCAGGGTTACACGTTCCGTATGCTGACGCCGGAAGAACTCGGCGCAGCAATGCCGCGCCTGCGCGAAATATCCGACCGATGGCTTGGCCAGAAAATGAAGCCTTCTGCAATATCTGGGACCTTGAGAACAAGAATGGACTGGCCATCGACTTGATGCGATATGACCCGGAAACGGCCCCGATCAACATGATGGAATTCCTGACTGTCGAACTGATCCTGTGGGCGCAGGTGGAAGGCTATGAATGGTTCGACCTTGGCATGGCGCCGTTGTCCGGCCTTGAAAAACACCCACTTGCGCCGCTGTGGCACAAAATCGGCAATGTCATTTTCGAGCATGGCGAAGATTTCTACAACTTCGAAGGCCTGTATGCCTACAAGTCAAAATTCGGCCCGGAATGGCAGCCGCGTTACCTGGCCGCTCCGTCCGGCCTGCGCATCCCCATGGTGCTGATGAGCGTCGCATCAGTGATTTCCGGCGGGCTGCAGGGGGTCTTTAGAAAGTAGCGAAAACAAGGTATATTTATCCATCCGTCATCCCGGCGAAAGCCGGGACCCATACGATGGTTCCGCAGGGTATAACGGCGAAAATCCTTCGCCATCCGTGACGTATCACAAGCGCATGGGTCCCGGCTTTCGCCGGGATGACGATTAGAGAGGGGAAGTTTCATGACCAAATACATGCCAGGCTTCGGCAACCACTTCACGACCGAGGCCCTTCCCGGCGCTTTGCCGGACGGCCAGAATTCACCGCAGAAACCGGCTTACGGGCTTTATACCGAACAGCTGACCGGCACCCCTTTCACCGCGCCACGCTCACAAAACAAGCGCAGCTGGCTGTATCGTACCCGGCCGTCCACGGTTCACAAACCCTATAAGCCGTATGCGCAGGGCCTGGTGCGCAGTTCACCTTTTGATGAAGCGGATACGCCGCCTACGCAAATGCGATGGGACCCGGAACCCCTGCCCGTCAAGCCGAAGGATTTTGTTGATGGTCTGATCACTATGGCAGGGAACGGCGATACACATTCATGGTCCGGCCTGGGTGTGCATCTTTATATAGCCAACACATCGATGAAGGATCGCTATTTTTATGATGCCGACGGCGAATTGCTGATCGTGCCGCAGCATGGCGCGATAACACTCCGCACTGAACTCGGGGTGATCCGTTGTGAACCGAAAGAGATTGCCGTCATCCCGCGCGGTATGAAGTTCGCGGTGGATGTCGACGGGCCGTCCCGCGGTTATATCTGTGAAAACTACGGCCAGCCGTTTCAGCTGCCGGATCTGGGGCCCATCGGCGCGAACGGCCTTGCCAACCCGCGCGATTTCCTGACGCCGGTCGCCTGGTATGAGGATGAGGACAAGCCTTGTGAAGTGATTGCCAAGTTCGCCGGAAAAATGTGGGTCGGCGAATATAACCATTCGCCGCTGAATATCGTCGCATGGCACGGCAATTACGCGCCGTATAAATATGACCTGACGCTGTTCAACACCATCAACACCGTCAGTTTCGACCATCCGGACCCGTCGATCTTTACGGTGCTGACATCGCCCAGCCATCCGCACGGAACGGCGAATATCGATTTCGTGATCTTCCCGCCGCGCTGGATGGTGGCGGAGCATACATTCCGCCCGCCCTGGTTCCACCGCAACGTGATGAGCGAATTCATGGGCCTGATCCATGGCGTCTATGACGGCAAGGAAGGCGGCGGCTTCGCGCCCGGTGGCTGTTCCCTGCATAACTGCATGTCCGGCCACGGCCCGGACGCCGCGACCGTCGAACGCGCGAGCAATGCGGATTTGAAGCCGCATTATCTGGACGGGCAAATGGCTTTCATGTTCGAAAGCCGTTACATCATGCGCGCGACCGCCCATGCCCTGAAAGCCAAGACCTTCCAGCGCGATTATTTCAAGGCGTGGGAAAATCTGCCGAAATTTTTAATGGGAGGAAATAATGCGCTTCATTCACCCACACATCCGTCATCCCGGCGAAGGCCGGGACCCATGCGATGGTTCCGCCGGGCGCAGATGGCAGAAAAATTTTTTGCCGCTCATGATGTTTCACTGAAGTATGGGTCCCGGCCTTCGCCGGGATGACGACAGAGATGTAATTGGAGGATTTCATGAAACAGTTTTTGCATCTTACCGTGTTTTCTTTTGTCGCGTTTATCGCATGTTCAGTTCAAGCGGAAGAACTCCCCTTAAAACGCGTGGTGATTACCACGAGCGGCCTCGCGCTGTATGAACATTCAGGCACTGTAACTGGCAATCAGGACATTGACCTGTCGGTCCGACTTGACCGCGTTGACGATATTTTAAAAAGCCTTGTGGTGATGGATGACAAGGGCAAGCTGGGCGGCGTGGCCCTGCCCGGACGGGAACCATTGTCGCAGGCGTTTCGTGATTTGCCATTCACGCAGGCCGATCTGAAATCGCCAGTTTCCCTGCTGAACGCTCTGCAAGGCGCGGATGTGCAGATCGTTACGGGCAAGGAAACCCTGACTGGAAAATTGATGAATGTTGTTGAGGAAAAACAGCATACAGAAAACGGCGATATCACGCGGCACCGCGTGACGGTTCTGACCAGTGACGGCATACGATCGGCGCTGCTGGAGTCTCTCGACCGATTGCAATTCACCGACAAAACCGTGCAGGCTCAATTGGAGCGCGCACTGGGCGCGACCTTTGGCAACCGCATCAAGGATCAGCGTTCGCTTAAAATCACCCTGAACGGTGAAGGCGAGCGTACGGTCAATATGGCTTATATTCAGGAAGCGCCGCTGTGGAAGAGCAGTTACCGCCTGATCCTGCCGGAAAAGGCTGGCGATAAAGCGACGCTGCAGGGCTGGGCCGTGATGGAGAACACGACGGGTCAAGATTGGCACGATGTGCGCGTGATGCTGATGTCCGGTTCGCCCGTGACGTATCAGCAGGCGCTGTACCAAAGCTATTACGTGCCGCGGCCTGATCTGCCTGTGAAAGTGATGGATCGGATTTTGCCGCGGGTCGATAAAGGATCATTGCGTGTCATGAAAGATGACGCAGAGGCATCCGGTATTGGCGGCGCAGCGATGGGCGAAATGCGCGCGAAGGCCGCAAATTTTGCCGCGCGGGAAGCCGTGCCAGCCGCAGCCCCTGCGATGGCGGCAGACATGATGGAAGCGCAATCCGCAGCCTATGCCCCCAATATTGCCATGGCCCAGACGATAGCAGCACAGGCAGGGGAAACAGCTAGCCAGTTGACCTTCGCCTTCCCGCAAACCGTCACCCTGCCCGCCGGTAATACGCTGATGCTGCCGTTTATCAGTCAGGATCTGCCTGCGGAAAAGCTGTATGTGTATCAGAGTGAGACCAATCCCGAGCATCCACTGGCAGCAATCAGCCTATCCAACGATACAGGGAACGGGTTGCCGCCTGGCATTTTAACCTTGTTTGACCGCAAGGATGGGCTGGTCCATGTCGGCGATGCGGACATGCCGATGGTGCCGAAGGGTGAAAACCGTTTTATCAGCTTTGCGCTCGATACCAAAACCAAGATCGAGATGGAGCAAAGCGACGAAAACCGCATGGGTATTTTCGTGATCGCCAACGGGACGCTCAGCCAAAAAGTCCTGACCCTACGCACCACGAAATACACGATCAAGGCGCCGGAGGATGAAGAGCGCGTGATCGTCATCGAACTGCCCAAAGAAAATAGTTGGGAATTGCAAAAACCCGAAGGCATTATTGGCGAGCCTGAGAAAACGTCTACCCATTACCGCGTAAAGGTGAAAGTCGACGCCGGAAAGACATCTGTTATCAGCCTGACATTGCGGCATGACGAGATGCAGGCGATTGCCCTAACCGATATTTCACCCTATGAACTCTCCAGCCGTATTGAAGCGGCGGGGCGTGAACTGCCTGCCGATCTGCGTAAAATCCTTGAAAGGGTCAAAGACCTACGTGCCGTCGTGTATGACGCGCAAACGACCCTCCAGCGCATCCAGCAGGAACGCGACCAGATCGCCAATGACCAGACCCGCCTGCGCGAAAACCTGAAAACCATTTCTTCTGAAAACGATCTGGGCAAGCGGTACCTGAAAGAAATGAACGCGCAGGAAGACCGCCTCGACGCACTTAAGAACGAACAGGCCGCCGCCCAGCAGAAATACCAGGACGGCATGCGTGTCTTGAATGAATATTTGCGGAGTGTGAAGCTATGATAACGGAGGAGAAGTCCTGCTGCACAGTTGTGCCGAAACCAATGCCTTCGCTTGTTTTCCGTGAAAAGGTGAAGCTGTACCGGCCGCTGATTGTCGTTACGCTGATTTCAGTATTCGGCGGGCTGGCCCTGTCCATGAACGGTGTCATGTCGATGAACGGGATGATGGGGCTGTTCCTGTGTTTTCTGGCGGCGCTGAAGCTGTTCGACCTGAAAGGTTTTGCCAAAACCTTTCGCATGTATGACGTGCTGGCGCAGAAATCCAACCATTACGCCATGGCCTATCCGTTTATCGAACTGGGGCTTGGGTTATTGATCCTGTCGAATATCGCGCCCGTCTTCGCTAATCTGGCGATTGCGGCTGTAATGGGTGCGGGCATTCCCGGCATCCTTAACGCCATACGCAGCGGCCAGTCGATCCAGTGCGCCTGTGTCGGCACGACATTTGCCCTGCCAGTCGGCCGTGTCACTTTAGCCGAAAACGCCACGATGGCCCTTATGGCCATCGTGAACATTCTGATGATCCTGACCGCGCCTTAGTGGTGCAAGTGTGTCATCGGCTGTTTTGATACAGGCTTGGTGTGGCGTTTCAGCCAGGCGCGCATCATGGCGATTTCCTGTTCCTGTGCCTTGATGATGTTTTTCGCCAGTTTGCGGATTTTCGGATCGTCGCCATGGGCCAGCTCGATCTTCGCCATATCGATCGCGCCCTGATGATGCGGGATCATCCCGCGCACGAAATCAACATCGGCGTCGCCGGTCGGTTCCACCATCATATTATGATGCATGGTCGCCAT
The DNA here is from genome assembly GCA_044220535.1 of Alphaproteobacteria bacterium. GTDB lineage: Bacteria > Pseudomonadota > Alphaproteobacteria > Micavibrionales > Micavibrionaceae > JBDHTS01. Next base: position 36,366 of record JBGAQU010000004.1, read on the forward strand.
GGCGGGCGCGTAGATATCTTTATGCTGAGCCTGCGTGGCGCAGGCGGAGAGCGTGACAACGGAAACAGCAAGCGTAAGCAGGGCGATAATGCGCATGGGAAATTCCTTTGTATGAAAGTTGGCGTCCCTACGGAATACTAAACAATAGGCGATCCAGTTGAGATTAAACCAAAACTTCCGTTATTCTTTTCGCTCATGCCCCTGAAACTGCCCCTAAAGTCAATTTCCTTGCATGGACTTGAATGGATTATAGCGGAGAAAGATTTGTCCGTCACTTCTATATCGAATTTCGAATCAAATTTTTCTTTACCGCCTCACCCCTCCTAGGAGGGCAAAATCTGCAAATTAAAACACGTACCAACCCGCGCGAGAAAATTTTAAAAAAGCATATGAAACCACGAGAGTGCAGAATGTATTATTTTTTCTAACAATTCACAGATTACATACACCGCACCAACTTGAATTCCTTTTTTACCAAACTCAGCTCCAGCAGCTTTGATCGCCTCATCAATAAAGGTTTTGCCTTTTTCCGCGAAGTAATTACCTAGCTTTTTACTAATCGAAGTAAGCTGACCTATTGCGTTATTAACTTTTTCTTTGTCATCGACGTTATAAGGTTTCTGCGATTTCAGGATATCGATATTAACCGTAATGTTTTGAACATCTATCTTAGTTAGCGGTACTTCTTCTATAGGTTCAGGAGGTCTGTTATGACCGATACCCACAGGTCTTTCTTGAAGGTTGATAAGAGCACGCTCTAATTCGGAGATGTATCGCTGCATCTCTCCAAATGGAAGTATAGGGTCTTCATCTGGCTCAGGCGGCTGAACTCTTCTATGTGCTACAGTCCAGTTGAGTGTTCCGTCACTTTGAATGTCTTCAATGGCTGCTTCTATTATTTCCGAAGGCAAGCGACTTTCAAAAGCTTCCCATAGAATCTCGGACGCGTCATATGGTCCGCCCCAAATATATTGATAGCCGCCCTCTGCGCTAATGTACATGTCGTGATGTACTGGGTCTTCAAAGTTTTCAAAAAACCATTGCCCGATGACTTCTATACATTCTTCTTTACTTAACTCCTCGAAGTTGTCAGGTGGCATGGTGACATTATCCAATTGTGGGCCATTATATACTTCCAATGCCATTTATCTCGCCCTCATATAAAGAGCCTGTAATCATAGGACTCGCTGCCAAATCTTTGAAGTAAGGAACCAATCTTAGCTATTTCATTAGAAGATTGCAAAGTAGCCGGAAGCTTGGTGTAAAGATCAAAGTTATTCCAGTTCATCTTGGACAAACCTAATATCTCTTGAGCAATGTCTTTTAATTCCGACTCTCCGGCATGCCGTTTCAACATGAGCGGAGCTGGAATACGTCTTTTTCCTTGATAATATTTCCAGCCAGATTTAACTGCATCAGTTGTACCATGAACCCATAGCAAAGCCGTATAATCATCTAGCTTCATTGTAGTGCCTCGTCTTACCGGATAATTATCTTCATCAACGCCGCCATTAGAGGTAGGCATGGAAGCTACGTACCGGAGCGCATCATCGACTTGAATTTCCAGCATATCGATACACTCAACACCGCTTAATCCGTCGCGCAATCCTTCGCGCTCATCTTTTAGGAACGGAGTTCGTTTGTGCAAGACAACGCGACGAGGAAGCTTCATTCGGGCATCATAGAATAACTGTCGAATGGTTTCGCCTAACCGTCTTGCGTCCTCACGGGACATAAAAGGATTTCTTTGCCTGATTATAGGATTCTCAACCTTACTGAGACGGTATTGCAGACCTTCTCCACGTGCGCTGTATATATGGCTACAACCTAAAACGACATGATTACCTTTGTCGGCGTTGTGGTCGATACTAAAACCGAGTCCAACAAAAGCCGTATCCTCATCGAGACTATCCAGCACCCAAGGAGTCCGCATGCCTTTCACATACAAGGCAAGGGACAGCCACCACCAAACACGGCACTGAGAGGCATTGGAGATCGTATCTTGATTTAAGAATTGTGTGGCAACACCGCGATGAACGCAGAACGCTTTAACAAAGTCATGAACATCAAACTTTTCATTCTCATTGCGGAAACCACGCAGATGATTCCAACGCTCAGGAAAAAAGATAATCGTGACATGCGGCGCATAGGAAGATTGAAGAGATTCAACAGCATGATTAATATAGTTTGCAAGCTCTAACGCTCCCTTTATGGCATCGCTATGTACAGGCTCCGGACAAGTGACCCAACCAGTATTATTAGGCTCTGGTATTTCTATTGGTAAACCGTAAGCCGATTGAAAGCCTGGATAATTGACAAGGTAATCCTGTTCAGTATTCACTGGGTTATGTGTCTGATGCGCTTTATGCAGATAAGATTGTAATATTTTGTTTTCGGCTTGAGGGCATATAATCCCTATTCGTAGCGATGGACTTAGCCCCTTGAGAGTAAGCGGATAATCATACGGTCTGTTATCTACCAGTCCTTTGATAGGATGAGGATTTTTTACCGCAGAGGTTCCAGCTTTATTAGAGAAGACAAGCGAAGGTTCTGAAAGTTCAATACCATTATGTTTGATAAGGCGACGAATTCCATCTTCAATCTGTATGTTTTTTCCTCCTTTCGGAAGTCCTATTTGTCCAAAAGCTGGGGAGCGTTTGATAGAAAACTTGAACGTTGATCCACAATTAACAGGGTATTCAAATTTGCCACCCTTATCCTTTGGTAATAGCAAGTCACGCCACTTATTAACCGCCTGATTGAAAGGCTTGTTATGTTGATAACCAAGTATTCTGAGTTTGATAGGTCCCGCCATCTCATAGGAGATTTCTTGCCCTGCAGTATCTAGAACTTTTATTGAAGGTTTGAGAATGGCGTATAGCTTGTTATTGATACGACGGAAATTTATAAGAACAGAGTCGTAGGCATGATATTGGGCATTTTCGTGTTTTTCTTTTTTATAAGTTGCAGTATGCCACAACTCCGACTTTCCATCAGATTGAAGATTGAGAGTTTCTTTCATTGATTGCACGAGGGCTTGCCGCATAAGGGAAGTAATCGTACCGTCTTCATATCGAAGCTCATCTGGACTTATAGGCGTTCTTTCAATTACACCCTTTATATTATCTCCAAAAGTTTTTTTGATATCATCGATCAAACCGAGAGCTAGAATTTTTCCCCTATGAGGAACTGCTATTATTTTTTTGTCTTTTGTAATTTGACAAATCCAAGTCCATACCTTTTCCTTAGGCCATTCTTTCAAATCAAATTCGTACACTTCAGAAGGGCATTCAATCTCAAAAGCGTTGCTTTTTATAATGGTAGATTGTGTATAGGTTGGAACTTGAAAAGCGGCGCGATCTAACATCTCACTGGGTGCCAACTCAGAGATATCACTTTGCGCATCTTCACGCGCCTGCCCTTTCAAGCAATACAACCCTAAGCGCACCATGAGATCGTCAAAACCAAGTGTGGGCACATAAAAAGCTTGCCTTCCTGCTGCGCGGGCGCTTTCTAGCAGTTCCGCTATATGATCCGGGACATCGCCATCGCTAAATCCACACCAGTAAAGAGTGCCCGTGCCTGTTTCAGAGTATGCCGCTTTGAACATCTCCATAATAGAATGATCCCGGCCACTATATCCGCAGACAATAAAAGGCGCGTTCTTTGCCTCTTCGATCAGAGCTTTTCTTAAAACCTGCTCTTGTGCTTGCAGTTCTATTGAGGTGTTTTTTAATTCGTCATAACGATAATCGCCGTGCATAGACACGCAAAGTAAAGCACCCCTATTTGGCGTCTGTATTCTGTTTTGACTGTCTATTCCTACTTCGAATGGAGATATAGTGTAATTGCCTGCCGCTCTTGCGGCTAAACCATCGAAGTTGGTAGACCATACAGAGCGTATGATATCAGCTTGCGCTAAATGACAGATAAGCTGATAGCCAATGTGTGGTTGTGCTTTGCGGACCTTTTCTTGAAAGAACGCACTTCTATCCGAAGATACCGGATAGCATTGTTCAATATAAAAACTATATTCTTCAGGACTACCCTGTGTAGGATAAGTACCCTGTTTATCAAGCCAGCTTTGTATTCTGTTCTGGATACTTGTAAGAGAAAGCTCTGCAAATTGTTCTTCAAGTCCCGGATTGTTTGACAGAAAAATACTGCGCTTCCATTCCCAGATACACTTTTGCGCTGAAGGTATGCCGGAACTGATTGAGGTACCAGCTCCAAGAAATAAAGCGTGAGGTATATTGCCTTTCACTTCAACGGAACGCACAAAAGCATCTAAAGGAAGGACAAAATCGTTCCCTTGCTTTAGTGCCTCCTTCTCCGCAGAGTTACCAGACGCTTTTGCCGTTTTTGTGAGTATCATTATGACTTGCCTTTTAATTTATTGAAAATTACTGCCCGCGATCTGCTATTTAATCTTATCTGATTGATTTTATGAGCCTATAACGTCGTAGCTAGACGGACAAATGATAATATCATTCATGTTGGCAAAAACCAACTTAGCTAATTGAAATTGAATAATTTTATAGGTTTTGGTATTTTGTCTTTTAGGAGAAAAGTAAATGCCAAACAAATACACCGATATGCAAAAGTATTTTGCGATTGAGTATGCCAGCAATGGAGGAAATGCAACTCAAGCCGCGAAAGATGCCGGATACTCTGATAAATCCGCGCATGAGATAGGCCGTCAACTGCTTGAGAAATCACATGTCCATGAAATGGTACTGAAGGAACTCAATCGCTTACGCTACCGCTCTGGCGTGGCGGGCCTGAACGCGCTCATGCAAATAGCGGAAGATCCGAAAGCCCCTGCCAACGCCCGTGTGAGCGCGGCAAGGGCATTATGTGAGCATTGCGGCATTTTGGGCCCAGGAAGGGCGTTGGAGAGCTTTGATGCCGGAAGTGACCGATTTGATGGCGGGATGACAGCCGCAGACATGCTTAAATTTTACGAAGAAACAGGTTTAGCGGAAGGCAACGCATGACCGCCATCAATAAAGAGCCGTATCTAATGACCAGAAGCGAACTTGATTACACATATTTTAAAATGAGCGGGATCAAGCCGCCTCGATACAATGCTCCGAAAGAAGAACAAGAGACTTTCACGAAGGTTGTAAAAATCCGCCTCAGACTGCTAACTGAAGAACAGGAACGCCGGAAAATTCTCCGCAGCGAGATGTAATTTTAGCGCGTGCCTGTGGCTGGGAGCAGTAATACAACCGTCCCAAGCCGCCACCCTACGGGCGGCTGGGACGTATACGAAGTATAGGTGCACGCGCACACATCCCAAAAATCTTTGATTTCAATAGCTTGCAAAGCGCGAGAATAGCAACAGAAGACGCACGCGCAGTCAGGCGGCAAGCCTAAATCCTTGCTTTTCCAATCAATAAAAAGCAATATCAGGGCAGGTTTGCACTTGTGCAAGCCTGAGGCTTCGAAACCTCTCAATTTTGCGCGGCTGGCATCAGCCGTCAGTGATGCACTCCCCCAGGGAAATGCGTCACAGGATGCCGCTCTTCGGTCTTATGGCCGGGAGCGGCGGCTATGTCCAAGGCTCCGGCTCAAAGGCCGTCGGCCATTTATCGCAAGGTTGATGGTTTCGAACTCCCGGCTGCCAAGAGGTTTCCCCTCTCGGCAGTCCGTTCGATTCTGAACCTACGATGAGAAAAAACATGAAAGAACCATTTATCAAGAAAAGAGATAATAAGAAGTGGCCTGTTAAAATAGCGTCATTTTTTACGATAGTGATACTTCTTGGAGTTTTCCTATCTGTCAGTGCCATCAGTTTGTCAAACTATTTTAGCTGTGAGTCGGCAACTAAAGATTATAAAATTAGCCGCGCAGCAAGGGCCGAAGACAGTACCGGAAAATTTTCCGATATGCTTCTGAAGTGTCAAAAACACCGCCAGTTCGATGAAAAAGTTTTCTCAACTCTCTCGATAACGTGGCTTTTTGGATTGCCTATTTTCTTCATCGTCTCTTTTCTTGCTATCTGGGCTTACGTCATCAGAAAGCATGGCATCCTTCTCGGGGGTAGCGTAGGAATTGTTCCTCCTGTAATTATTGCATCTGTTCTTGTTCCTTTCTGGCCTCTGATCATGCTGGCTACAGTTTTCGTGTCGGCTTTTAAAGATCAGTGCATTGAAATAATTAAGGATAGATATTTAGAGCCATTCAGGGTCAAAACAGCTTTAAATTCATGATTTCACTCGCCGTGTCGGGGTTCGCAATTTGAATGTATGTTTTGCGTTTCGTGGGCGGCCCTTTATCTTCCTGAACATTGGCGATCACGCATCTATCCATGAGTCGGTTTTGCGCGCCTTCCAGGCGTGATTCACTTACGCCTCTAGTTTCCTGCATCGCCTTCATCAGTTTGGGACCATAGCTGGCCTGATTTTTATGAATCAAAGGTCGATGCCTTCGCTCAAGCAACTTCACTAGAGCAAACAGATACGCCGCCTCGTCGTGCAAGTCCCGATCCTCTGGTTTCTGCCCGATGGTATTCTGTACGGGATGAAAAACACCATCTTGCCAGACAATACGTACCTCAGGCTCCGTCGAGCCGTAATTCGATTTTTTCATCTGCAACAGGCGCACGTTGCTATTTCTGTCGCCTTCGGGACGGGTGAGGTAAAGGCGGGAGCGCACACTGTTATTCCAAGCCGTCGATCCCGATATGCCTGTCCCGTCGCTCATTCCGGTGCGGCTGGGGTGTGAGGTCAGAATAACCGTCGCGCCAAGTCGTGTCGCTATGTCCCGTAAGGCGCGATTAATGAAATTACGCACTTGAATACGGCTGATTTCGTTACCGGCAAAAGTATCAGCGGCGGTGTCAATAACAACCAATCCAGGCTCCAACCATTCGAGATATTCAAGCAATTCATCAAAAAGAGGGGTTGTCCTCCCCGCATCGCTATCACCGAACTCCATCAGGACGGAATCAATGCCATCGCCAGAAAGCCACTGCATGTTGAAACAGGCTTCTAGGGGGATAGACAAGCTTTCACAGATTGCGTTCTGCCTGCGCCACAACTCGTTATTGTCATCTTCACAGAACAGGCCGAACGCCCTGCATTTGCGCGTTTTAAGCCCTAACCAATCCCGTCCCGTTGCGGCGGAGGCCATGAGTTGCTGCATCAAGAGCGATTTGCCAAGCCCTCCATCGCCGCTCAAGAGGCTGACCTTCCCATGCGGGATCAGGCCATCTACAAGCCATTCGCGGGGTGGGATTGAACACCCTATGAGGGTTGCAGGATTAACAATCTGACCCAGTTTAAATTTATAGTGGGCTGCGCCGTGATTATCATCGGTCATAAGAGAATATCGCCTTCCCTCATTTTGATCCGTGCATCACGATCACAAATCATTTTTTCGCGTAATGCATCCCACTGTTCCTTAAATTCAAGCGATCCAGGGTTTGTTTCAGCGACATGACCGTTCAAAAGCATAGACCTGAACAGCATATCAACATTTTTCGGGCATCTCATTTTGCCAGATGAAAGCTGCCGCTTGACCTCAGCTTCGAACTCTCTCAGGCATCGCTCTTTTTCTTGGGCAAAAATCCGGCTTTTGGATTCCTGATATTCTGCTCTGCGTTTACTTCTGGCTGTCGTCGCCACGAGCGTGCGAGGATCAATACTACCGTCCCGTGCCCAAGCACATTCACGGATGAAGGAAAACTGTTCCAGTGCCTGTTCAGCATAACATTCGTTCTCAAAACCAAAGTGCTTGAACCATGTAAAGTCGGCATCAGGGCTAAATCCAAGGCACGATCCAGTGTCGTCGGTCATGTTTCTCGGCGATGGCAAAATATTGCCATGTTTCATCCACTCGCCGCCGGCATCAAAAAGACTACCTGCACCGGAATGACTGCATTTTCGATAGACGGCTCTCCTCATTAAACAAAGGATGATCTGTATTTTAACGCCCGCATCCTGCGTGCCGGAAAGAACGATACTGTAACGTCTCTTTAAAGCCAAGCTTCCATGTTCGTTTGGTTCAAGATTGTAGTGAATGGCCGAATCAACAGCGTTTATCAATCCATCATCAGGAATCCAATGACGAAAATAGCTGAGTCCTGGGCAACTATTGAAAGTCGGGAGGTCATTTCGCATGGCGCACCTCAACCGCTTTCTCGATCCAGTTTTGAATTTCAGCCAAATTCCAGCGTGAGCATTTTGAACCAAGCTTTATTGGTCCAGGAAAAACGCCCTCGGAAATTCGAAGATAAATTGCTGATTTTTTAAGCCCCACCATTTCGGAGACGGCATTAATAGAGATAAGTTTTGTCATCAAAGACTCCTTTCGTTTTCGTTCCTTAGGAGTCCATATTGATATTAAATGGTTCTTATTTCTCCGGACTGTAAATGACGATTAAAAAGGGGGCGTTATTTCAAAACAGCATATTGCCAAAGTTTTTTAAAATTAATTGGAATCGCATCATGAGACGCCTCTTTCAACCTCGCACCTTCCAAAATTGCTTTTTTCCGTTTTTCAATTGGATAATTCTTAACCATACGCTCCCAAGTTTTACGATCAGCCTCATTTTCTTCAGTATTACGAAGTCTATTTCTGACAGAAACCACGCTTTGCTTTGTCCTGCCGTGTTCTTGATAAACAGCTTGGCATACCCTGATACGTGCCTGTTTTTTTAAATCCCTATTATCTTTTTGACCTTTTGAGCGTTTGGGAACAGTCAATATCAAAGGCGATGACCCACTGTTTTTGCTCATTTCAATGAGATCACGCTGTATAGGCTTTACCGCTAACTTGGCTTTTTCTAAAATTGAAGTAAATACACTTACGGCAACGGCTAATCCACGCTTATTAAATATTTCAGCGTTATTACTGGCATGATTTATATTTTCATCATCTAAGAGGCTATGACCGCCGGCATAAATTTGGTGTGCTATATAGTCGCCAGCAATCCAGTCGAAGAATCTGATTGAGAAATCGCAGACTTTTGCAGCATGTTCTGAAATCTGCCGTTCACTTACATTGCTGGGTACAGCGCAAATCAAATTCAACAATTGATCCAGCTTTTTGTGGCATTCTTCCCTGTCCATGCTCATCCACCTTTCGCGGCAACATCTAGATAATCCGCCCAGTCCTGCATCATCTTGATTCGTTCAGGGATGAATTTTGCGCGGTCATAGGCTTCACCCAACGAATGACGTTTGGCATGGGCAAGTTGCGCGTCCGGCACCTCGAACCGGTAGTGCAGCTTTTCCATGATTGTGCTCATGGCAAGCGACCTGAATCCGTGTCCAGTCATTTCCCCGGCATAACCCATGCGCCTTAAGGCCATGAGAACCGTATTATTGCTCATATGGTTTCGGGAATTGTCGCGGCTGGGGAAAACGTATTTTTGATTGGCATGAAGAGCACGAAGTTTCTTCAGAATATCTAAGGCTTGCTCTGACAAAGGCACGAGATGATCCTTTTTCATCTTCATGCGGCGACCGGGAATCAACCAAATCTTTTCTTCAAAATCAAACTCATCCCATTCGGCCTTAATCATCTCCCCTGTGCGAACAAATGTCAGCATCAAGAATTGGACAGCCAGGTGAGTCATCGGCATCAAACGCGCCTGATTGGAGTGAAGAACCTTCAGGAACTCCGGGATTTCCTTTGCATCCAAAGAGGCAAAATGCCTTTTGGGTTTTGGCTTTATCAAGCCTTTCAGGTCTTGAGCAATATTTCGGTCCGTGCGACCCGTAATAATTGCATATTGAAAAATATGGCAACTCATTTGCACCACACGCTTTGCCAACTCATTCGCGCCGCGCTCCTGGATGCTTTTCGCCATATCCAACAATTTCTTATGAGTCAATTCTTTGACTGGGACACCGCCGATGACGGGGAATACGTCTTTTTCCAGCCTATCCAATACGGTTTGAGCGTGTTCGGGCTTCCATTCCGGCTTTTTGTGGTCATGCCACTCACGGGCGATTTTTTCGAACGTATTACCGTTGTCAGCTAGAATGCCTTCCTTTTCCTTCCGCCTTTCCTGAACGGGGTCTTTGTTTTCAGAGATTAGGCGTTTGGCCGCATCACGTCTGTCCCGTGCTTGCTTGAGTGAGATTGTAGGATAACTGCCAAGGGCCAGCCGTTTTTCTTTGTTCAAATAATAATACTTCTGTCGCCAAAGCTTGCTGCCATTCACAGTGATTTCCAGGTAAAGACCTGCACCGTCGAACAATTTATAGGCTTTGACTGAAGGCTTTGCATTTTTACACTGTGTTTCCGTAAGTTTATTCATTAGGGGCATCTCCAAAAGGGGCACAAGTGAATGCCCCCATGATGTGCCCCTTTTGAACGTGGCTATGCGTGGAAGCATATGGACTGTTAAGGCCAGTTCAGGAGATCAGAAGTTCAGGGATTTCAATCAGTTCAGGGATATCAGCGGATCAGAATGGACAGCTATGGAGTTTATAACTGGCGTCCCCTACGGGATTCGAACCCGTGTCGCCTCCGTGAAAGGGAGGTGTCCTAGGCCTCTAGACGAAGGGGACCTGTAAGGCTCGGTTGTTATAAGGGTTTTGGCGGGCGGAAGGCAAGAGGTTTTTGTGGTTTCAGGCGGTGAAGCGAAGGGCTTCTTCCGCCGTGTTTGCCAAGGCTACGTCCTGGATATGGAATTCCACCCGTTCCTGGCCGTTCCAGGTATCGACCTTCAGGGTGACAGCGAGGTGCAGCGGAGCGGCCCCGGCCTGCTTCAGCAAGGTCTGGCCCATCGGCGTATCAGCGGCACGAAAAGCCATTGCTTTCAAACGGTTACCGCCTTCCCAGTCGCTGACCATGCAGCGGACGTGATCCGTGCCGACAATATCGGGCATATGGACGCGGACATTGGTCAGGGCGAACACAGGCTCCGCATGTTCCGCTCCGAACGGGCCGATCTGGTCGAGGATCTGGCGGGCCAGCTGAGGGGTTGAGCCACGGACGGTCAGGATCCCGTCCAGCGCGGTTTCGAGGACGAATTCACCGGTCAGCTGCCGCCCGATATGGTCGTTCAGGTAGGCGGTAAACGCGTCCATCTTATCCGGCAGGATGGTGAAGCCCGCCGCCATGGCATGGCCGCCGCCTTTAACCAGCAGGCCGTCATTACGTGCGGCGATAAAGGCCGCGCCGAGATTGACGCCGGTCATGGAGCGGCCGGAGCCTTTGCCTTCCAGGCCCGTTTCGCCATCCGTCCAGGCGACGACGATAGAGGGCTTGTTGTATTTTTCCTTCAAGCGGCCCGCGACCAGGCCGGACAGGCCGGGATGGAAATCCTTATGCGCGACCACGATGGCCGGATGGTTGTGCAATCCACCCGCCTCCACCAGCGCGACGGCCTGGGCGAACATATCATTCTGCAGGGCTTTGCGCTTGGTGTTGCAGTCTTCGAGAATGAAGGCGATGCGGCGCGCCTCTTCAAGATCGTCGGTGCAGAGCAGTTTCGCGCCAAGATCGGCCTGGTGTACACGGCTGCCCGCGTTGATGCGCGGGCCTAGGGCGAACCCGGCGTGATACACAGTTGGGTCGTCTTTGACCCCCGCGACCTCGCACAGCGCCCTTATGCCGGGGTTGTTGCGTTTGGCCATCAGGGCAAAACCGGATTTGACGAACAGGCGGTTGACGGAAGTGAGCGGCACCATATCGCAGACCGTGCCGAGGGCGACGATATCGAGCAGGTCTTTTAACGGCGAGTCCGGCTTGTTTTGGACCTTGAAAAATCCGGCATCGCGTAGTTTGGCGTTTACGGCAACGCAGGTCATGAAGGACACGCCGCAGGCGGCGAGCATGGACAGGCCGGATGTATCGTCCTTGCGTTTCGGGTTGACGACGTGCGCGGCAGGCAGTTTATCCTCCGCTTCATGGTGGTCGAGGATAACGAGTTTCAGGCCGATGGCGTTGGCCTGCTCCACGATGTCGAACGCCGTCGTTCCGCAATCGGCGAGAATGACGATGTCTGCGCCCCTGTCTTTCAGGCTTTGCAGAGCCTTGATGTTGGGGCCGTAGCCTTCGGTCATGCGGTCGGGGATGTGGAAGGGCGCGTCCATGCCGCAATGACGCAGGAAACGGGTCAATACGGCGGTTGATGTTGCACCGTCGACATCAAAATCACCGAATACGCCGATTGTGCGCTTTGCGATGATGGCATCCGCGAGAAAGGTGGCGGCCTCATTCATGCCCGCCATGGTGAGTGGATTGGGGAAATCGCGGGACAGGCGCGGGTTAAGGAAAGATTCGATTTTATCTTCCGGCACGCGGCGCGCAGTGAGAAGCCTCGCGATGATTTCAGGGACATTGTGCTGACGCGCGATCCGTTCGACATCATTCATGTTCACGTCGGCAAATACCCATTTCGCCTGGAGCAAAGAACGGTCAATGCGGAGCGGTGACGGATCGTTCACGCCCCACCTTCTTTCCGGCGGAAGTCATGGAAGGATTCAATACGGCGGATGGTTCCGGATTTTGAACGCATGACGATAGACTGTGTAACCGCGCGGCCACCGGTGCGGCGGACACCCTTCAGCAGCGGGCCGTCGGTTACACCCGTGGCCGCAAACATGACGTTGGCGGGATTGGCGAGATCGTCGGTTGTATAAATACGCGTGCGATCTTTAATTTTGCAACGGTCGGCGCGGGCAATTTCATCATTGTTGCGGAAGACCAGACGGCCAAGCATATGCCCGCCCGTGCATTGCAGGGCGGCGGCGGCAAGGACGCCTTCCGGCGCGCCGCCTGTGCCCATATAAATATCAATACCGCTTTCAGGATCGGCGGTCGCAATCACGGCACTGACATCGCCATCCTGGATCAAAGTGATCCGTGCTCCGGTTTTACGAACGGCGGCGATCAGGTCGGCATGGCGGGGGCGGTCAAGGATACAGACCATCAACTCATCCAACTTCGCGCCCTTGACCTTCGCGACCCGCCGGAGAACCTCTTCCGGCGGTGCATCTAGGTCCAGAACATCCTTGGGAATTTGCGGCCCGGCAGCAATTTTTTCCATGTAGACGTCAGGCGCGTTCAGGAATCCGCCCTTATCCGTCATCGCAATGACGGCAAGTGCGTTTGCGCCGCCCTTCGCGGTAATACTGGTGCCTTCCAGCGGATCGAGCGCGATGTCGATATCCGGTCCCCCTGCGCCGACTTTTTCGCCGATATAAAGCATGGGGGCTTCATCGCGTTCGCCTTCGCCGATTACAACCGTACCCTTGATGTTCAGGGAGCCGAGCGCCTGGCGCATCGCGTCGACGGCGGCTTTATCGGCTGCTTTTTCATCGCCGCGGCCAACCAGTTTTGAGGCCGCCAACGCTGCGGCTTCCGTCACTCTGACCGCTTCGAGTGCAAGGTTGCGGTCCATGGAAAACTGTTCATTATCCGGCGTGATGTGTAAATAGGCATCGGCAGCCATAAAAGCCCCTGCTCTTCGGTTATGATTCGCTGACTCTTAAAGCTTAAGCCCGAACTTAAAAGCTTTCAATCCTCAGCATACAAGGCGGGCAGACCAGGCATTCCAGGGCCTCCAGCTCCTCCGCCGCCGCCTCCATGTTCCGGCGCAGGGTCGGGTGGACTGTCATGACGATGGACACCGGTTTTCCGGGGTCGCGCCCGCGCTGCAGCAGCGATTCCACCGATACGGCATGATCGCGCAAAATGGCGGAGATATCGGCCAGCACGCCCGGCTTATCCAGCACGGTCATGTGCATGTAATATTCACTGACCATTTCCCCGTCATCCAGAAGGTTCAAGGGTTTCAGGCTGGATGCCGGCACGCCGAAGGCAGGCAGTTTCCAGTCCCATGCCAAATCTACCAGATCGGCGACCACAGCGGACGCGGTCGGCTTTTCGCCCGCGCCACGGCCGAAGGACAGGCCGCGGTCGGCGAAATCACTATCGATGAAGACGGCGTTGAACACGCCTTCCACCGCGCCCATCATGCTTTCGGCGGGAACCAGGCAGGGTTCGACATGTTGGGAAATTTTGTCGCCCGCGCGCTTGGCGATGCCAAGAAGTTTAATGCGATAGCCGAGTTCACCCGCAAACTGGATATCGCGCGCGGAAATCTGGCGGATGCCGTTGATCCGCAGTTTTTCAAATTCAGGCCTGTGACCGAAAGATAATGCGCTGAGCAGGCAAAGCTTGTGCCCGGCATCAACGCCGTCAATATCGAAGGACGGGTCAGCCTCCGCATAGCCCATGGATTGCGCGGACGCCAGGACATCGGCAAAATCACGCCCGGTTTCGCGCATCTCAGTCAGAATGTAATTGCTGGTGCCGTTCAGAATACCGTAGACCGCGCGGATTTCATTGCCTGCCAGACCTTCGCGCAAAGTCTTGATAATCGGAATGCCGCCTGCGACGGCTGCTTCATATAAAAGGGCTGCGTTTTTTTCTTCCGCCAGACGCGCCAGTTCATATCCTTTATGCGCCAGCAGTGCCTTATTGGCGGTAACGACCGGTTTGCCCTGCTCCAATGCTGCACGGACAAGATTTTCCGCCACACCTTTGGAGCCACCGATCAATTCAACCACTGCGTCGATTTCCGGGTCATGCACCATCGACAGAGGATCATCGGTCCATTGATAGCGTGATGTATCAACGTCCCTAGCCTTGCCTTTGGTTTTCGCAGATATGGTTTTGACTTCGATAGAGCGCCCGGCACGCTGGGTGATCAACGCAGCATGATCCTGTAATAAGCGAATCACGCCCGTACCGACGGTACCAAGTCCGGCAATACCGATGCGCATCGGTTTGGCAGTGGAAGCGTTCATAAAGCCCTTAACTCCAAATTATTACCCTGCAAAGTAAGCAGAATTAAGTGTCGCAGGCAAAAAGAATTTGACACAGAGGACACGGAGATAAGAGAGAGCACGGAGGCGTTTACTCTCTGTGATCTCTAGCGTTTTTCTGTGTCCTCTGTGTTAAAAATTGCGCTGCGCGCGGCGGTAAAAATCGCGGTTCTTAATCCTGGAAGATTTCCACGCGGCGTGAGGCCGACTCTATGCTCATGCCCTGCTCCAGAGTCTGCGGAGGCTGGTTGTCACCACGTGCGGTGGTCTTGATGCTTGGTGCGGGTATACCCTTACGAATCAATTCCTGCGATACGGCCAGAGCGCGTTGCATGGACATTTTCAGGTTGATGATACGCGCCTCAACCGGATCTTTTGTCGATGCGCGGCGGCTGGCATGGCCTTCGATCGTAATCATGCGACCGCTCTTTGCGTCCGCAGCCAGTTGTTCAACCAGATTCTGCATGAGTGGAGTCGATCGGCAGACCCATTGCGGAAGTAGATTTTTTTGCGACAGGCTCGCGATTGCTGGCCCAGCCAAACGATTCGTGCGGCGCGGCCGGAAGTTCGTTTCCGGGCATCCATCCGCTGGGATATGGGGAAACAGGCTGAGGCTGTTGGCGCGGACGTGGCGCAGCCTCATCAAGGAAAACACCATGACACTGGAATCGGTCGGTGACGGCGCACTTTGCGGCGGCTGGGGTACCGGCACGGGCATGGCGGCGCTGGCCCCGCCGGAGGGATCGAGAGATGTTTTTCTCAATGCTGCCGGTCATGCCGCCATTGTCCAGCGGGTGCAAAGGCGCCATGGATGGCGCGGATGCGGCAAGTTGAGCCTGTGGCGCAGGATCGTCCAGGGAGAAAATGCGGACACTGCCATTGGTCTGGGCCAGAGCCATGTCGGCATAGCTGGCATTGCCGGGCGCGGGCGCCGTATCCGACAGGGGCGGCGTTTGTGGCAAAGGTTCAGTACGTTTAAATGGATCGACGCCTTCTACAGGCTGCTGCGGCGGGGTCCATGGCTGGAGTGCATCAGCCTGCACATCCTGGGTCACCTCGACAGATTGCTTCTTATCAGGCGTTTCGGAGGCGCAGGCCGTCACCAGCAAAACGCCGGTCAGCATCAACATCTGCGTAATTCGTATAGCGCGCATCGCTAAAAGCCTCCAGCAGGCATTCCTTATTTCTGTAAACGGGCACATCGTGGCGGAAAAGAAAACAAGTTTCAAGATGTCAGATGGTTGCTATCCCGAGTTATCTTCCTTATTCTTGAATCAAGCGTTCAGCCCTAGGAATCTAACGTCCGCCATGACCGCAAAAAAGCCAAAAGATGCCAAAAAAGAAGCCAGTCCCCAGGAAAGTTTCCTGACGGACCCTGTTGTCTTCGCCCGGATCATGATGAATGTAGCAGAACGGTGCCAACCCATGATCAAGACCTTTATGGAGCGCGAGGGGCAGGAAACGGCCAAATTTGCCTATGATCCCCTGAATATAAGCCCGGCCTATATTCAGTTTTTCAGCCAGTTATGGTCCAACCCCGGCAAGCTGGCCGATCTGCAGGCGCAATACTGGAAAGACTGGATGAGTCTGTTCCAGGAGAGCGCCAGGAAGTTTTTGGGGGAACCGGGCAAAACCCTTTACGAACCCGATAAGGGCGATCGCAGGTTCAAAGCGCCCGTCTGGCAGGAAAGCGCGTATTTCGACTTTATCAAACAATCCTATCTCCTGACCGGGCAATGGATGGATAAAATTGTCCATGCGGCGGACGATCTGCCGCCCGAAACGCGGCAGAAGGTGGATTTTTACACGCGCCAGTATATCAACGCGATTTCCCCCACAAATTTCCTGCTGACCAATCCGGAAGCGCTAAAAGAGACCGTCGAAAGCAAGGGCGAGAACCTGGTGCGCGGGTTGGAACACTTGCTGGCTGATCTGGAACGCGGCAAAGGAATCTTAAAAATAAGCACTACGGATTACGATGCGTTTGAGGTGGGTAGGAATATCGCCGTTACACCGGGCAAGGTGGTATGGCAGAACGATATCATGCAGTTGATCCAGTATGCGCCGCAGACGGAAAAGGCTTTCGCAGTACCTTTGCTGGTGGTGCCGCCATGGATCAACAAATATTACATCCTGGATCTGAAGCCTGAAAACTCTTTGATCAACTGGCTGGTCGGCCAGGGACACACGGTGTTTATCGTTTCATGGGTCAATCCGGACAAAAAACAGGCCGGACTGATGTTCGAGGATTATATGCATCGCGGCCTGCTGGAGGCGATGGACAAAGTGCGGGAGGCGACGGGCGCACCCGCCTGCAACCTGATGGGCTATTGCATCGGCGGTACATTGATGGCGATTGCCCTCGCTTGGCTGGCGGCGCATAAGCGGGAGAAAGAGGTCGTTTCCGCGACCTTTCTGACTACGCTGGTGGACTTTGAAAACGCGGGTGATTTGAAACTGTTTGTCGATGACAAGCAGATTGAAGTGCTGGAACAGGATATGGCGGAGAAAGGGTATCTGGACGCGGATACATTCGTGCATACCTTCTCCCTGCTCCGCGCCAACGACATGATCTGGTCGTTTGTCGTGAACAATTACCTGATGGGGCGGGAGCCGTTTCCGTTCGACCTGCTGTACTGGAACGAAGATGCGACCAACATGCCCGCGGCGCTACACAGTTTTTACCTGCGAAAATTCTACCGCGACAATCTGCTATCCAAGCCGGGTGGGGTCAGCATCGACAAAACGCCGATCGATGTCGGCAAGATCAAAACCCCCTGCTATTTCCTTTCGACCAAAGAAGATCATATTGCGCCATGGAAAGCGACCTATATGGCCACCAAGCTGTTTGGCGGGCCTGTGACCTTTACACTGGCAGCATCCGGCCATGTTGCCGGGATTGTTAATCCACCGGATAAAAACAAATACTGTTACTGGACGTCTGCAAAAAATCCCACCAACCCGGATCAATGGATCGAAAATGCAACCCAACATACCGGTTCATGGTGGCCCGCCTGGGAAGCATGGGTCGAAAACCATGCGGGAAATAAAATTGCAGCACGCAAGCCAGGTGCCGGAAAGCTGAAGCCGATAGAGGATGCGCCAGGCAGTTATGTGCGGAAAAAAGCATCATCGGCACCTTGAATAGAACAATCTATCTGCTTGACATATCAAAAATTTCTGCTACCGATATTCATGATATAAAAATATGAAAATGGAGAAAGAGTATGTCTTTGTTAAAGAGATTATTCGGCTTACAGGCATCAACTGAACCCACTATTGTGCCGACTGTTGAAGAACCAGCTTTAGTTAAAAGTCCTAGCCGACAACTCGAGGAAACCACATCCCAGCTTTTTACAAAGCTTAATCAGTTTAAAAATATGCCGACTGATGAAAACGGAGCTAAAGTCGGCCGTTCTTTAGCACAGCTTTGCGAGTATTGTCCGAATGCGGATGATATTGAAAAGGTTGTGGCGGTTGTTCTCAATACGCTTGCGGCACATGATGTGAAAATGGCAATTGATATCGCCCATTTCCCTGTCGGAGCCGCGTCGTCCCACAGGCATGCTTTGGGTGAAATGATAGCGAACAAAGCACTCGACCTTAGCGTCAGGCTCAAGCCAGAAGAACGACTGGCCTATCTGAAAAAATGCGGAGCTTGGATTGACGAAAACAGTGTAACTGCGCGCGCCGCGCGCCGACAGCTCCTAGATCTTGCGGATCAATGGCCAGAGAAGGAGATCACAGCTCTTGCCAAAATGATTGCAAACCGTTCGGATAACGACCCTGCTGCAGCCCGTGAAGCCACCGATCTCTGGTTGAATCATGTCCGTCAACAAGACTCAGAAAAAGCTTTGTCCATCTGCCTTTCTGCGCCCAGCCCTTATAAAGGCAATAAGTTTAACGGCCATTCTTTCCTTTCTTACAATATTCTGGAAGAGACAGCGATTGGGGAAGCCGTCCTTCAAGCACGCAAGGTTGATCCCTGGAAAGCAATTGCCCTTGCTCGAAGGGCTATGGCGTATCACGACAACGGAAACCATACGGTTAGAAAAGATGGCAAAATTCACAGAGCCCTAGAAACTATTATCACAGAAGCACAGGAGCGCGCGCCCGGACCATTGCCGCGCATGAGTATTGAGGAATTTTTAAGCCGGCAGGAAACCATCCCCGCTGCGCCTGCGGTCAATGACGGGGAACCTTCTCCGAATCCATAATGACGAGAAAAGCGTCGCCTACATGTGCAGGAACAGCGACTAAGGCTCTAGTTTGGGATCACGTTTTGGCGACTTGGCCGCAAGCATATTTATAAATCCATCTACAATTCTTGTGGTCGCATGCATACGCGCTTTAGTGATGTCCTCAGGAAATTCTTCGTGACCAATCACAAGTTCACGGCGATATATTTTAAGTATGTCTGCGATCAAAACAGCAGCGTTTGCATTCAAAATTTCAGGATCGCCATCTTTTACAATTTCATATGCAAGCCCGTTCGGTTTCGTGTCCTGGATTGATTGTTCGGATATAATTCCATCCTGCAATGCTCCATTCAAAACTTCTTGAAGGGGATGAGCTAAAGCCATAGGCTTGATCAGGCTGGTAACTTCTTGATAAATGTGAGACAAATCGTTGTTTTTAATTTTTTGATCGGTCTTGCGTCTGTATTCCGGATCGTCTGCATAAGCTTTTACAGCACCGCTTTTCTTATTAAGCTTATTAAAGGCAGACACAACTGAATCGGCCTGATACTCCACATCCGCTTCCCGCACTGACTGCAAAAGTTTTTGAGCGACATCAGCCAAAATATTTAAATCTATAATCGGTTTCGATATGTTCATGCATTTACTATAACTTAAACCGATTAATAGAGCTAATTATTCAATTTTGCAAAAACTAAGCCTTTGTTTTAAAAAAATAAATCTTGACATTATTTTTTATTTACATATATATTCTATCCGGAAATTCGGAGCTTGAAGATGCTGCAGCCTATTAAAAACAAAACCTTTATTTCAGCATTAGAGGCTTTTCAAAGACTCTCCTTTGAATCTTTGCCATCCATTATTCTGGAAGATACGCATACGAAAATTTTTACAGGTGGCGATATTGAATCCTTTGCAGATTTTGCTGCAACTTTTAACGCGGCACGTTCAGACGCCATTCAACGATACGATGGATTTAAACATAGGCCCTGCTCAATTTTGGGTCATATTTGGTTTCCTCCAATTGATATAAAGGAAAAATTCGCAGGCGATTTAGGATTGCTGCCTTCAAATATAAAATGCGAGTTCGATACAGCGGCTTTAACCACTGCACTTCTATCTCATGAATTTTTTCATACGCGCCAGCACCTTCAGAAAAACAATGATCCTAAATATACAAAAGAGTGCAATGCAGATCTTTTTGCGTCAGACGTTTTAAAGCAAAATTTAAAATCATCCTCCGGAGAAGCCATAAGGAATATAAGGGCTATAGCCCCAGACCCAGAGCATGACACATCCCTCCTCTGGAATGCTTCGATAAACAATGAAACCATTCCATCAGTGGAGGAATGTTTACATGCCAATTCTCTTTACAGACCCATGCTTGCAACCATCAAACTTGGCATGGGATATCACACTGGCGATCAGATATCAGGCAAATATTACGCAGCCAATTATCTAGCCAGCGAAATAATTGCGAAGACCCCAAATCTTCCACCCCTGGTCCGGACAAGAGCGGAACTTACTATGATAGGAAGTCGTCAATTGCTTGGATTCGATTAATAAAAAACCCGGCATATGCCGGGTTTTTTGAAAACGGAGCGGCTTAACGCTTGACCCACTGCTTGGAACGGCGGGCTTTGTGCAAGCCGGTTTTTTTCCGTTCGACGATACGGCTGTCGCGGGTCAGCATGCCTGCCTTTTTCAGGGCGGGACGCAGATCCGGCTCGAAGTTTTCGAGCGCGCGGCTGATGCCGTGGCGGACGGCGCCGGCCTGGCCGGAAAGACCGCCGCCGGTGACGGTGCAGATTACGTCATAGGAACCGACGCGGCTGACGATCAGGAACGGCTGGTTCAGAACCAGACGCTGGGTCTGGCGGGCGAAGTAAACGCTCTGGTCGCGGCCGTTGACGGTCACGGTGCCTTTGCCGGGCTTCAGCCAGACACGGGCGATGGCGTTTTTACGGCGGCCTGTGGCGTAGGAACGGCCCTGCTTGTCCAGTTTCTGAACGCGCTTCACAGGCTCATCGGACGATTTCGCTTCAGGTGCCGGAGCAGCCGTTTTCGGGGCATCGCCCTGCAGGCTTTTCAGGTCCTTGAAATTGTCGGTCCGGCTTTTACGCGGCGCTTTGGTTGTCTTCTCGACCATGGTTTAGACTCTCTTGTTCTTCGGGTTCATTGCGGCGACGTCCAGCACTTCCGGGTTCTGTGCCTCATGCGGGTGCTGGGCACCGGCATAAACGCGCATGTTGCCGTAAACCTGGCGGCCCATCGGACCATGCGGCAGCATGCGGCGCACGGCGTTTTCGATTACGCGCTGCGGATGATTGCCCTTTAGCAAATCGTCAGCCGAGCGGCCCTTGATCCCGCCAGGGTAACCGGTATGCCAGTAGAATACGCTTTGCGCCAGTTTGTTACGGCCGGTCAGCTTAACCTTTTCCGCGTTGACGACGATAACATTGTCACCGCAATCGACGTGGGGCGTGAACATCGGCTTGTGTTTTCCGCGCAGGCGGAAGGCGATGATGCTGGCCAAGCGGCCAAGCACGACGCCGTCGGCATCAATCACAACCCATTTCTTTTGAACTTCAGTTGGCTTTGCAGCATAAGTTTTCATTGCATGTACCTTGTCATTCGGCCGTTTTCCAGCCATTGTTCTCGGGCCGTCCTTGGGCCGCGAATGCCGCTTTATGCCGGATCGGGCGCCTCTGTGTCAACGATTATCATCATAAAATGTCATAAATTTCAGCATGATATGGACGTGGTATTATAATACCACATTATCTCGGGAGTAGAAAATGCCTAAAAAAGAAGCCGAATCAATATCTTTCAGCACACTGGCCGTCCATGGGGGCGCTGGGCCTGATCCGGCTACGGGCGCAACCAGCCCGCCGATCATCCAGTCTTCATCTTTCGTTTTCCGGGATACGACCCATGCGGCGAATGTTTTCGCGCTGAAGGAACAGGGCTTTATCTATTCCCGCCTGACCAACCCGACCGTTTCCGCGCTGGAGGAGAAAATCGCGGCGCTGGAAGGCGGCACGGGCGCGACCTGCACGGCGTCCGGCCTTGCGGCTAGCCTGCTTGTGGCCTTTACCCTGATGGCGCCGGGCGATGAATTCGTCGCCTCGCAAAAACTGTATGGCGGCACGGGCAGCCAGTTTAAGGACAGCTTTAAACGCGCCTTCGGCTGGCAATGTCGCTTCGCCGACCCGCGCAAGACGGACCAGTTCAAGGCCGCAATCACCGACAAGACCAAATTCATCTTTGTTGAAAGCCTGTCCAATCCTGAAGGCATTATTGCCGATATGGAAGCGCTGGCGCGGATCGCGGAAGATGCGGGCATTCCCTTGATCGTCGACAACACCGTGCCGACGCCGTATCTGTGCCGCCCGTTTGAATACGGCGCGTCCATTGTCACGCATTCCACCACCAAATACTTAAGCGGCCAGGGCAATGCCATGGGCGGCGCGGTCGTGGACGGCGGCACGTTTGACTGGATGAAGCATGCGGATAAATTTCCGGCCCTGACAGGTACGCAGCACGGTTATCGAGGCATTGTATTCGCCCGTGACTTCAAGGATGCACCATTCGCGATCCACAATCATGCCGTTGGTCTGCGTGACCTTGGCATGAATCAGCAGCCTTTGAACGCCTATCTGACCCTCCTTGGCACTGAAACACTCCCCTTGCGCGTCGAGCGGCACAGCCGTAACGGCTTGAAAGTGGCGCAATTCCTGAAAAACCACAAGCAGGTTGCCTGGGTCAGCCATCCGGCTTTGGAGGGTCATGCCTCTAACGGCCTCGTCAAAAAATATATGCGGGACGGCATGTGCAACGGCCTGTTCACCTTTGGCGTCAAAGGCGGGTATGAGGCTGGTGTTAAGTTAGTGGAAGGCGTGAAGCTGTTCACGCATCTGGCCAATATCGGCGATACGCGCAGCCTAATTATCCATCCAGCTTCCACCACACATGCGCAGTTGACCGATGACCACAAGGTCGAGGCAGGATGCGGGCCGGATGTGATCCGCGTGTCTATCGGGATTGAGGATGCGGATGATATTATTGGGGATCTGGACCAAGCCCTCGGTAAGGCCGCGAACCAGGCCGCTGGCGCTGTTCTGTAACGCATTGATCTCTGCACGAAGGGCTGCCGCATTGGGAAAGCCGCACAGATACCACGCCAGATGCTTGCGCCCGAGCGCCACGCCCTGTCGCTCGCCATAATATTCCAGCATTGCTTCATAATGATCCATGATGATCGTATGGAGTGCGTCCATATCCGGCGGCGCAGGAATGGCCCCGCCTTTCAAATATGCCATTGTATCACGCAGCACCCATGGCTTGCCCTGCGACCCACGCCCGATCATCACGCCATCCGCGCCTGATTGTTCCAGGGCGCACTTCGCATCTTCGGGATTCAAAATATCGCCATTGATAATCACGGGAATTTTTACAGCGTCTTTCACGGCGCGCACAGCCGCCCAATTCGCGCTGCCTTTGTACATCTGATTGCGGGTACGCCCGTGCACGGTGATCATTTTGACACCCGCCTGCTCCGCCTTACGTCCCATTTCCGGCGCGTTGATACAATCATCATCCCAACCCAGACGCATCTTCATGGTCACCGGAACATCAACCGCCTTTACAGTGACGATCATGATCTGCTCCGCCAGCGGTTCATCCCGCATCAATGCCGAGCCGCCCATCTTGTTCACGATTTTTTTAACAGGGCATCCGAAATTGATATCAATGATTGCTGCGCCGCGCTCTACGTTCATACGTGCCGCTTCCGCCATCACATCCGGCTCACAGCCCGCAAGCTGTACCGCCATCGGAAATTCGCCTTCACAGCTTGTGCTCATTTTCAGGGATTCGCGGCTGTGCTGGATCATTGAGCGGCTGGCAATCATCTCCGAGAACACCAGACCTGCACCGAATTTTTTGACCACACGGCGAAACGGCAGGTCAGATATCCCTGACATCGGGGCGAGGAATACGGGATCTTTTATTTTGATATTGCCGAGTGTGATGGTCATTGATTAGCGGCTTAATTCACTCTGGCGAGGTATCTGCTTCTCTAATGAAGGCAGATGGTCGGAGTGACAAGATTCGAACTTGCGACCCCTTGCACCCCATGCAAGTGCGCTACCAGGCTGCGCCACACTCCGACTGGGAAGGGTTCTAGCTGATTTCAGGGCAGGATGCAAGAATAAGGGCGGAGTTACTCGCCCTTGATCATGGTGCGCAAATCTTTCAGCTCACCCAGCATGGCTTCCAGGATCAGCTTCTGCTTGTCGCTCAGCTTGGCGTTGGGATCCTTGGGTTTCTGCAGTTCGGCGGCTGGTTGCGGTAGCGCCTTCGCAATCGGGGCGTCCTGTGCCGCGATTTGCTGGCGGCCCTGGCCTTTCATCAATTTCTGGACGCCCTTAATCGTGTAGCCTTCGGTATAGAGCAGATGATGGATTCGGCGCAGCAGGGCAACGTCTTCCGGTCTGTAATACCGCCGACCACCGCCGCGTTTCAGGGGCTTCACCTGATTGAACTTGGTTTCCCAGAAGCGCAAAACGTGCTGCTGCACTTTCAGTTCATCGGCCACTTCGCTGATGGTGCGGAAGGCGGACGGTGCCTTGCGGTTGCCGCGAAAGGCGGCGCCGGCCTGTTCATGGCCGGGCGCAGTATTGCCGTCCTGCGCGAAGTCATCATCCTGATGTTTCAGCTGGCTGCTCATAAGACATTCCCCGTTTTATCGTTGTTTTTATCAGGCGCCTTTGTTGACGCGGTCCTTCATGACGTGAGAAGCGCGGAAAACCAAGACCCGGCGCGGCAGGATCGGCACTTCGATGCCTGTTTTCGGGTTGCGGCCGATGCGCTCGCCCTTTTCACGGACGGCGAAGCTGCCGAAGGAGGAAATCTTGACGCTGCCACCCTTGATCAGGTCCTGGGAGATTTCCTCCAAAACCATTTCGACCAGATCGGCCGATTCATTGCGGGACAGGCCCACCTGGGCGTATACGGATTCAGCCAGATCGGCCCTTGTGATGGTACGGTTGCTCATAAATGGCTCCTCCAAAGAAAGAAAATTATCTGATTACTTAAAGCCTAACCCTTTCACCAAGCGGCGTCAACGAAGGAAAAGCGATTCAATTCAAAAGCTAACGGGATTTTCTTCAGAACCGGGCCAGCACTGCGCCCCAGGTCAGACCAGCACCCAAAGCTTCGAACAGGATCATGTCGCCGCGCTTGATACGACCATCCTGAACGGCTTCACATAAGGCCAATGGAATGGAGGCGGCAGAGGTATTGCCGTGGCGGTCGACCGTGACCACGACCTTGTCCATGGACAGGTCGAGCTTCTTCGCTGTAGCTTCGATAATCCGGATATTCGCTTGGTGCGGGACCAGCCAGTCTATGGCCGAAGCCTCAATAGCGTTCTTTTCAAGCACAGTTTTTACGACATCTGCCATATAGCCGACTGCATGACGGAAAACTTCCTTGCCTTCCATGCGGATAAAGCCGCTGTCCCCGGTCGTCGACGGCCCGCCGGAGGTGTAGAGAATCTTATCGAGGTCGCCATTGGCGAACAGATGCGTGGAATGGATGCCGCGGTCCTTCAGGCTGCCCTGCCCGGTTTCATCCGCTTCGATCACAACAGCGCCTGCGCCGTCGCCGAACAGCACGCATGTGGTGCGGTCGTTCCAGTCGAGGATGGATGACATTTTCTCCGCGCCGATCAGCAGCACGCGCTTTGCCTTGCGGGATAAAATCAGGCTGTCCGCAATCGACAGGCCATACACGAAACCAGAGCATACAGCCTGCGTGTCAAAGGCTGCGCAAGGCGGAATGCCCAAAGCCGATTGCACGCGGGAAGCGACCGATGGAAAGGTTGTGTCCGGCGTCGATGTGGCGACGATCACCGTGTCGATATCCGAAGGTTTAAGGCCTGCATTATCCATCGCCTGCCGCCCCGCCTCAATCGCCATGGCGGAGGTCGGCTGATCCTTCGCAGCAATGCGGCGCTCACGAATGCCGGTGCGCTGGACAATCCATTCGTCGGACGTATCGACCATTTTTGCAAGGTCGGCATTGGTAACAATGCCAGGCGGCAGATACATGCCGCAGGATCTTATGACGGAGCGCAGGGTCACGATTCACCCGCCACGGGCTGGATTTTACCGACCAGCTGTTTTTCCTGCCCCAATATCTGGTCGATTTCGTGTGCCACGCGCTGGTTATATCCGTTTTTCAGCAAGTTCGCAGCGACAAGAATGGCACGGGAGAATCCATATGCATCCATGCCGCCGTGGCTTTTCACGCATATGCCGTCCAGGCCCAAAAACATGCCGCCGTTATATGTACGTGCATCAATGCGTTTTTTCACGCGGCGCAAAGCACCTTGCGCAAGGATCGCCCCCAGGAAAGACAAGGGCGATGATTTCAGGGCATTTTTCAGAAAGTGCGCGAACAGAGTTCCAACACCTTCGGCAACCTTGATGGCGACGTTACCGGTGAACCCGTCCGTCACCACTACGTCGACGCTGCCTTCGGCAATGTCGTTGCCTTCGATAAAGCCTTCAAATTTTCCGGGAAGGTCGACATGGGACAGGATGGCGGCGGCGGCGCGCACCTGGTCATTGCCTTTCATATCTTCGGTGCCTACATTCAACAGGCCGATGGTCGGACTTTGGATGCCTTTCACGGTCCTGGCGTAAACCGCGCCCAAGACAGCGAACTGGACCAGCATATGCTCATCGCACATCACATTCGCGCCAAGATCCAGCATCACCGTATCGCCGCCCTTGGTCGGAAACACGCTGGCGATGGCCGGGCGTTCGATACCGGGCAGGCAGCGCAGGACCAACTTGGCGATGGCCATGAGCGCGCCGGTATTGCCCGCAGATACGACACCATCCGCCTTACCGTCCTTCACGGATTCAATGGCGAGGCGCATGCTGGAACCCTTGCTGGTCCGCATGGCGACAGAGGGTTTTTCATCGCTGGAAACCACCTTATCCGTATGGACAATAGACGACACGGCTTTCAAACCTGGGTTTTTATCCAGCAGCGGACTGATCTGTGCCTGATCCCCGAAAAAGATGAATTTCAGCGCAGGGTTTTCCAGCAGCGCCTGACTTGCCGCAGGCACGACAATGCACGGCCCGTGATCGCCGCCCATGGCATCCAATGCGATAGTCTGAAAATCCGGCATGAATATTTATGCCTGCCCCGGGGATAAT
>JBGAQU010000097.1:0-8027 GCA_044220535.1 Alphaproteobacteria bacterium
GCAGAGGAAAAAATTAAGAGTAAATCTTCTCTGCGATCTCTGCGCGCTCTGTAGTTAAAATTATTGCAGTTACATTCATCACTACAGTTTCTTATTCGTGTAATTCGTGGTTAAAAATTTAGAATAAAAAAGCGGCCCTCACAGGCCGCTTTTTTAAAATTATAGTGAAAGAACCTAAGCCGCCTTCTTCGCCTTACCAAGCGCATCGCTGGCCTGTTTCGCGAGGGATGCGAAATCGGCTTCGGAATGGATGGCGAGGTCGGACAGGACTTTGCGGTCCAGCTCAATCCCGGCCAGTTTCAGGCCGTGCATCAGCTGGCTGTAGGTCAGGCCGCTGAGGCGGGCACCGGCGTTGATCCGCTGGATCCACAAGGCGCGGAAATCGCGCTTCTTGTTGCGGCGGTCGCGATAGGCGTATTGCAGGGACCGTTCGACGGCCTGTGTGCCGATGCGGAACGTATTCTTGCGGCGGCCATTAAAGCCTTTGGCAAGTTTCAGAACTTTTGCGTGGCGTTTGCGCTCGCGCGAGCCACCTTTGACGCGGGACATTATGCGGCCTCCTTCTTATTAAGGGCATTCGCCTCGCGCTTCTTCGTACGCTTGCGCTTGCCAAGGCTGTAGGGAAGGTAATTCACCAGGATGACTTCCGTATCCATTTCGTTCAGGATCTGCGACTTGCGTGCCTTACGTTTCATGGATTTCGGCTTGCTGATCAGCCTGTGGCGCATATTGGACGGCTTGAACTTGATCCGTCCTTTGGCAGTGACGCGAAAACGTTTTTTCGCGCTGCTGTTCGTCTTCATTTTCGGCATTTTGCTCTCCTGAATCAGGGGTTTATGCAAGGCGATCGAGGCAGCCGATTTTAGCCAGATCGCCGGATTTTCCTATAAGGAATGGGGTTTTATAGGGGGAACATCCTGAAAAATCAAGTTTTATTTAGACAGGAATAGGCTCGTCGCGCAGTCTCAAACCTTCGAATGAAGGAATATTACCCTTACGTACTTCTTTCACAATGCTTCCAAGCTCGTTTAATACTTCAGAGCCTTTGGCAAAATCGTTAAAGGGTAAGCAGGTTGAGCCATCTCCAATATAGATATCCTTTAGTTGAACAGGCAAAAGCCCTAAATCCACTTTTGGATCAATAAGTTTATTAGTGTAAGGATATGCTGAAAGCCCAATATAATCTTTTAAGCGGCCTTTAAAAGGCAAATAGCCTGCAAAAGCTATAGGGTTGATCTGTAGTGCAAAAATGGGGTTATCGGGTGGCAATGGTCCGATATCTTTACGTGCTGTTGCGGCATATACACGAACTACGCCCAATACATCATGTTCTGCCTGGACATTGAATTGTTGCCCCAATCCATTGATATCCGTGTCTAAGCCAAGATGTATGAATAGAGCCTGTAGGGGTATGACAAGATCAGTCATTCTTTATCCTATTGTAAAAATCAATAATGTGAAATTTAGTGACACTAATAATTTATGTCAATAAGAATAGAGTATATTAAGAAATATGCAGCTGACTTGTCTAATTCTGGATATTATTTCCCATCTGCTATTGGCGCAGCATACTGTGCTTCCATATCCCAGGGGAAATGGATCCAGGTGTCCTGACTGACTTCCATGATGAAGGTGTCACAGGTGGGCACGCCCTGCGGCTTGGCGTAGATACAGGCATAATGGGCGTTGGGCAGCATTTCGCGGGCGATGCGGAAGGTATTGCCGGTGTCGACCAGGTCGTCGATGATCAGCCAGCCCGCGCCGTCATTGACGCTGGTCGGCACTTTCAGGATCTGCGCCTTGCGCTGGTTCTGGTGGTCGTAGCTGGAGATGCACAGGGTTTCGATCAGCTTGATATCCAGTTCCCGCGCCACGATGCAGGCAGGCACCAGGCCGCCACGCGTGATGGCGATAATGCCTTTCCACGGGCCTTTGTCCAGCAAACGCCAGGCCAGCGCCTTGCCGTTGCGATGCATTTCATCCCAGCTGACGGGAAAGTGTTTGGTGGACGCGCTCATTTTTCGATCCTTTCAAAATAACAATCTGGCTTATCATAAAGCATGGCCGGGCCAAAGATATTTTACGCGAAGGCCCGAAGACCCGAAGAAGTTATTTTAATCTTCGGGTCTTCGGGCCTTCGCGTTTTGAAATCCTGATGTATATTAAATACATGACCATTCGTTTTATCGCCCTGACATTTATCTTTTTCCTGCTGGCTCTGCCTGCTTACGCACAGCCGGCCCCGCCCGCCGTGCCGGTGGGGAAGGTGGTGAAGGAAGTGCTGGCGGATGCGGGCGCGCCGGTGGTGGTGGAGTTGTTTACGTCGCGCAGCTGCCCGTTCTGCCCCGATGCGGACAAAGTTCTGGCCACGATGCTGCAAAGCCCGGGCGTGATCGGCATCACCTGCCCGGTTGATTATTTCACCTTCGCCGAAAGCGGGAAGAAGGACGGGTGCACGGCGCGGCAGGGCTGGTATATGGATAGGTTTCGCAGCGGCCCCGCCTTCACGCCGCAGCTGATCGTCAATGGCACGCGCACAGGGCCAGGGAACAAGGCCGATGTGGTGAACGCATTGGTCGCGCAGGCGAAGGCGGAGGGAACGCAAGCCATCATCATCGACGCAATGCAAAAAACCGATGTCTATCGCATTGCATTGCCCGAAGATCTGGCGCAAAAGGGACTGGCCGGATGGGTTCTGAACGTGACGACGTTCGGTAAGGGAACGGACATGCAGAATAAAGTCGCCGGCAAACTGCAATCCATCCCGCTCGACACGTTCAAGGGCCGTGAATTCCAGCTGACCGTGCCGTTGCCCGCGCAGGATGGCTTCGCCGTGTTCGTGCAGAAACAGGATAGCGGGCGGATCGCGGCAGCCGGGGAGTTTGTGCGGCAGGTGCGGGCTGTCGCGCCGGTTCCTTAAAAAACATTATCATTTTCTTAATGTTTTACCTTCAAAATAAACAAAACTTATATGAGAAAAGTCATGCCTTACACCATTCCGGTTTACCGGGCCGATCAGAATGAATTTTTGAACGAAGCGGCAGAAAAAGCGATTGCGCTGGCCGCAAAACACGATGGTATCGCCGACTTCATATATGGCGATGTTAAAGTGTCCGTTCAATCCGGCATGGAAGCCACGCAACTGGTTCGTGCCGTAAAAGAAGCGCAGAGAACACAGCAGGAGATCATCGATCAAACTCATCAAAGCGACTCCATAAAACTGGAGCAGCTGGTGCGGAATGTCGCCGATGTAGGCGGCGGACTGGCGGATGCATTGGAATGGGTGCGCAGATTTTCAGTTTTGGCGGAAGCCGCGAGAACCAATTCACCGGAGCTGCGCGCCAAAGCATGTTTCGGTCTGGCGGCAGCGGGATATTCGGCGGACGATTTTGAACGGTATAGGTCGGCCATCAAGCGTATCGAGGATGTGCCTGCGATTATTCAGAGCGATGCAGAAAAAACGGGACGTTATATCGTCGGTTACGCCATATCCGCCATGGGGCTGGAGGAAACGCCCGATTCATTCACGCTTAACTCGCTTATCAAGGCATATAAAAATCCGGCGCCTGGACCAGGTTAAACCATTCAATGCGCCGCACCCCAGTTCTGGCCCCAGCCCGCTTCCGCCTCCAGCGGCACGCTGATTTTTGCAACGTTTTCCATGATGGTTTTCACCAGCGCCGCTGTTTCTTCAATCTGTGCTTCCGGTACCTCGAACAGCAATTCGTCGTGAACCTGCAGAAGCATTTTCGCGTCGAGATTGGCCTTTGCCAGCGCGTTCGGCATGCGGGCCATGGCGATTTTCATGATATCCGCCGCCGTGCCCTGCAGCGGCGCGTTGATGGCCTGACGCTCCGCGCCCGCGCGCACGCCCGGCATTTTATTGTTGATGTTGGGGATGAAGCATTTGCGGCCATAGAGGGTTTTGACGTAGCCGAATTCACGCGCCTCCGCCTTCGCGGCCTCCATGAAAACCTGGATCTCAGGAAAACGGGCGAGGTATTTGCGGATATAGGTAGTGGCGTCGCCTTGGGGAATGCCCAGCTGTTTGGAAAGCCCCCAGCCGGAAATGCCGTAGATGATGCCAAAATTGACGGCCTTCGCCGCGCGGCGGATATCGGATGTGACCTGATCCACCGGCACGTCGAACACTTGGCTCGCGGTCAGCGTATGAATATCCACCTTGTCGCGGAAGGCCTGTTTCAAGGCTTCGACGCCCGCCATTTCGGCAGCCAGGCGCAATTCCACCTGGCTGTAATCGACGGAAAGCAGCGTATGGCCGGGCGAGGCGACGAAGGCGGTGCGGATTTTGCGGCCTTCCTCGGTGCGGATCGGGATGTTTTGCAGGTTTGGGTCGGTGGAAGACAAGCGTCCGGTCGATGTGCCCGCCATTTGATACGACGTATGGACGCGGCCCGTTTGCGGATTGATCTGTTCCTGCAAAGCATCGGTATAGGTCGATTTCAGCTTGGAGAGCTGACGGTGTTCCTTGATCTTCTCGACGATTTCATGGCCATCCAGATCGTCCAGAACATCGACGGCGGTTGACCATTCACCGGTCTTGGTTTTCTTGCCGCCAGGAATGCCCATTTCGCCGAACAGAACCTGGCCCAGCTGTTTGGGTGAGGCGACGTTGAACGGATGGCCGGCGAGCGCGTGGATATCCGTTTCCAGTTCCGCCAGCTTTGCTCCAAAATCATGGCTCATCTGTTTCAGGACAACGGGATCGACACGGATGCCGGTCAGTTCCATTTTCGCCAGCGCCGGGATAATCGGGCGTTCGACGTCTTCATAGATCGAGGTGACCTGTTCCAGCGGCAGGCGGGGTTTGAACGCATGATGCATGCGCAGCGTGCATTCCGCATCCTCCGCCGCGTATTGCAGGGCCTTGGAAATCGGCACGCGGTCGAAGGTGACCTGGTTCTTGCCCTTGCCCGCGACCTCCTCAAACGAAATGCATTGATGCCCGCAATAGCGCAAAACCAGCTCATCCATGCCATGCCCGTGGCCGTGGCCCGTGCCGTGCAGGATATAGGACAGCAGCATGGTATCGTCCACCGGCGCGATGCTGACGCCATGTTTGTGCAGCATCTGCCAGTCATATTTGATGTTATGACCGATCTTGAGGACGGACGGATCTTCCAGAACGGGTTTTAAAAGCGCGATGACTTTTTCCAATGGAAGCTGGTTTTTTATATCGTCATCCCGGCGAAGGCCGGGATCCATGGAATAGGACGGATTATCAGAAACGGCAGATTCGACGTTTTGCCCTGCTGCCGTTTGTGAAGTTTCAACGACTGTATGGGTCCCGGCCTTCGCCGGGATGACGGTTGGAGAGTTTGCGAATAAATCCGCAGGCGCGTTCACATGCCCGACCGGAATATAGGCAGCCTTGCCCAGTTCCGTACTCATGGAAATTCCGACAAGATTCGCGGCGGCAGGCGACAGGCCGGTCGTTTCGGTGTCGAACGCAAGAATACCGGTCTCATAGGCGCGGGCGATCCATTGCTTTAATACAGTTTCATCGGTGATCAGCGTATATTGATTATCCTTCGTATGCGGCAGGTCCGGCGCGATGCGATCGATCTGCGGCGTGGTGCTATCCGGTGCAGGCGCGGGGCGTTCAGGCAGGGAAGCTTTCGCATTGGAAATATCCGGGCGGCCGCCAATACGCGTCAGCAGCGTTTTAAAACCCTGTTTGTTCAGGAAGGCGGCAAGGCGGGGCGTATTAAAATCCCGCGCTTTCAAATCTTCAAGCGACAGCGGCACGGGCGCATGCGCATCCAGCGTCACCAGCTTTTTCGAAAGGCGGGCGTTTTCAGCATGTTCGATCAGCGCTTCGCGGCGCTTGGGTTGCTTGATTTCATGCGCGCGCTCCAGAAGGGATTCAAGAGTCCCGAATTCATTGATCAGCTGCGCCGCCGTCTTTACGCCGATGCCGGGCACGCCGGGCACATTGTCGGCGGAATCGCCCGCCAAAGCCTGCACATCGATCACCCGGTCGGGCTGGACGCCGAATTTTTCGAACACGTCGTCTGCCGATAAATAGCGACCCTTGATGGGGTCATACAAACGGACATTGTCGTTGACCAGCTGCATCAGGTCTTTATCCGTGCCGACAATCGTCACCTTGCGCCCCTGTTCGGTGGCAAGGCGCGCATAGGCGGCGATCAGATCGTCCGCCTCATACCCCTCCAGTTCAATGCCCGGAATGCCGAACGCTTCGGTCGCCTCGCGGATCAGCGCGAATTGCGGGATCAGGTCGGCGGGCGCTTCCTCGCGGTTGGCTTTATACTGATCGTACAGGTCGTAACGGAAATTCTTGCGGGCCGCGTCGAAGATCACGGCAATGGATGGCGCGTGCAGATCGGTCAGCAGTTTATGCATCATATTGCTGAACCCCAGCACCGCGCCCACTGGCACGCCTTCCGGGTTGGTCAGCGTCTGGGGCAGCGCGAAATAGGCGCGGAAAATATAACCGGAGCCGTCGACGAGGAAAAGTTCGTCACTGGAAACGGGCGCGGAATCGGTCTGAGTCGGTACTGTCTGCATAGGAGGTAAAATGGAGGAGCAGGAAGGGAGAGTCCAGCGCGAACTTTATAACACCGTCATCCTCCGGCTTGACCGGAGGATCCATGCGCTGGATCAACATCGTATAGATCCTCCGGTCAAGCCGGAGGATGACAAAATTTAAGATTGGCTACTGACCGCATACAGCGCAATGGCCGCAGCATTCGACACGTTCAGGCTCTGGATCGGGCCTTGCGTGGGCAGGCGGACGAGGTGGTTGCAATGCTCGCGCACTTTCGGGCGCAGGCCCGCGCCTTCCGCGCCTAGCACGATCACGGTTTTGTCGAAGGCGGGCAGGGTGGCGAAGCTGTTCTCCGCATGTTCATCCATGGCGATGGCCTGGAACCCGGCGGCCTGTAGAACTTCCAGCGCGCGGGACAGGTTGATTTCGTAACACACGGGCAGGTGTTCGATCGCGCCGCAGGCAGCCTTGGCCAGCACGCCGGTCATTTCCGGCGAATGGCGGCGCTGCATGATAACGCCGGTCGCACCGAACGCCGAAGCCGAGCGTAAAATCGCGCCCACGTTATGCGGATCCGTCACCTGGTCCAGCATCAGGATCACGGATTTTGCGGATGCGGCGGAGGCCACGACCAGATCCTGCACGAAGGTTTCGGGCAATGGGTCGGCATCCAGGGCGATGCCCTGGTGCACCGCGCCCGGCGGCAGGCGGCGATCCATGTCTTTTTTGTCGATGATGCTGGCCTCGGGCCGCCTCAGGCCCAGATCTTTGGCCTTCTGCTGCAATTGTTCGAAATCCTTCACCATCAATTCGGTGATATACAACGCCTTGATCCGGCGCTCGGGGTTCAGCCAGGCTTCCTGCACCGCATGCACGCCCCACAGCGTGGCCTGCAGCATCGGGCCCTTTTTCTCCTGCGCGCGCCATTCCTTGCCTGATTTATCGACGGTATAGCCTGGACGGCTTGGGCCGGGGGGCAGGCGCTTGCCCGGCCTGTCTTTGCGCTTATGATCTGGTCTGTGATCTGAATTCATGGGGCCAAGTTATCGGGTGGATGGGCGGAAAAGTCCAGAATTAAAAGGTACATAAGCAAATTCTGTTGACAGCAGGGCCAAAATCCCTTTTGTTGACGAGCACTTCCCGGTCGGAGGGATGGCGGAGCGGTCAATCGCACCAGACTGTAAATTTGGCGCCTTCGGGCTACGCAGGTTCAAATCCTGCTCCCTCCACCATTTCATTTCAAACCCGCCCTTTGTGGCGGGTTTTTAATTGGCAAAAGCCCCAATTCCCGCACGGTTTTCAAATTCGCACGCGTACTGTTAGAGCGTTGGCGCGGGCAAAATTCTCTCTCTTTTCTCGATTTCTCTCACGGCTTTGACCACTAAATCCGTTTTTGGCAATCAGAGAAAAGCCTTGATATACCAGCGTTTCCTTAAGCACCAGTTTTCACCCTTTCAAATCCATCATGCTGACGCAGCAGATGATGTTTCAAAAT
>JBGAQU010000098.1:0-1386 GCA_044220535.1 Alphaproteobacteria bacterium
AGGATGTTCCGCAATGGCCTGTTCAGCGGCAAAATACAGATCTTGAACCAGTCTGGATTGCCCTGAAGCCGGATTGAAACGGAATGCATAGTAGTCGTAAAGCTTTCTTAGCATCTGCGGAGCAGTTGGAATGTCGTCTTCCACCGGATGAGGCCTGCCAAAAACCTTTGCTTCGGCATCAGCCAAAACTTCAGGCTTTATTCCACACATCATAGAAGCGAGCTGCATAGAATCGGCATACAGAAATGCCATTCTCATTTCATTGACCGGCGTCCCTGCGGCATCTGGCGGAAACGCCGGATAACCCGCACCCATATAAATCTGATTTAACGCACCAGAATCACGACCGTAATATTGTATTTTCATTCCATCGATTTCAATAACATTCATCATATTTCTCCGTGAAATTATTATAAAGCAGAACGGCTATAGCTAAAGCATAGGCCTAAACATGTCAAGAGTTTTCAGTAATATGAAAATACAATCCCGAGGCCTTGCCGGGGCCCAAGGACAGCCATTGTCTGTTTGATCGTTTTATGAGCTTTATGAACGCATCATAATTTTTTAATTATTATGAAAATTTTTGTTGACAGAAGATCAATTTTTGCCTATTCATAATATGGCAAAAAACAAATATTAGGAGTACTATATATGTCTCAAATTTTAGTCGAGGAATTTGGCCGGGTTAAAAGCGCTTTTTTCCATGAGCATTTAAATTGTCATTTGCAAAGTGCCCTTGAAGGATTCGATAGAGAATATCGGAAAATAGGGGGGCTTATGGGTTCTGGCGGCCATAATATTGATCGTTATGGTTTTGCGCGGCTGCTTGCTACAGATATTCTCGCAAACCATCAAAAGTCTGAGACAACCACCTATCAAAAACTTCGCACTAGGACGATTTTCAACTGCACCTCAATTCCTGCAACGATAGAAGTATGTGCCCAAACCGAAACAAGAGAGCGTTCGTCTGCTTGTGAGCCGCTTGCTTCCTCTCCTTCCTTGGACGCCCTGCCTACCCAACACAGCGGCCAAAGGGTTTTCGAAGTTCCTGCTCCTGAAAAACCTAAAGGCAAAGGATTGCTTGGATTTTTAGGGCTCAGATAATTAGGCTATGGAACCGTTCCGCTTTTCCATACGTTTGATAGCCAGAAACCTCAACTGGGAACCGGCCATGAAACTGATTTATGCGGCTTTTGCGGC
This sequence comes from Alphaproteobacteria bacterium, assembly GCA_044220535.1. GTDB lineage: Bacteria > Pseudomonadota > Alphaproteobacteria > Micavibrionales > Micavibrionaceae > JBDHTS01. The sequence continues at coordinate 1,201 of JBGAQU010000098.1, forward strand.
ACTTGTAATATTTTTCGCTGTCACCTTCATACTGCCCATGCAAAAGCTTCGGGCAGAGGATGTCGTGCAGATGAACAACAGCCAGGACATTACCATGTCCGGCACCATTACAGACCTAAGCTCCCGTGAATTTGTCTTAAGCACGGGCGATTCCTCAACCAACGTCTCCTTGGAAGGCATGCAGAC
>JBGAQU010000098.1:1414-7790 GCA_044220535.1 Alphaproteobacteria bacterium
CCATCGACGACATCCTGAAAAATGGCATGAAAGTCACCGTACGTGGCACCTTGGCCCCCGGTAAATTCAACGAACCCATGATCAAGGCGTCCAGCATTTCCGCCTATCAGGAGCCCCTCCAGCCCGGCGCCCCTGTCCCGCCGACAGGCACGGCCACGCCGAACGCAAAACCTGCGCAGTAACCTGATATAAAGCTTGCAGAATCACCCCCGAACCTTTAAAAACTCGGTTTCAGTGCCCGTGTTCAAAAGGTTAAGGCTGTATGCCCAAACGCACTGATATAAAATCCATCTGCATCATTGGCGCAGGCCCTATCGTTATCGGTCAGGCTTGCGAATTCGATTATTCCGGCACCCAGGCCTGCAAGGCGCTGAAGGAAGAAGGCTACCGGGTCGTTCTGGTCAATTCCAACCCCGCCACCATCATGACTGATCCTGGTATGGCAGACGCCACTTATGTCGAACCCATCACTCCGGCCATCGTCGCCAAGATCCTGGAAAAAGAACGCCCGGATGCCCTGCTGCCCACCATGGGCGGCCAGACCGCGTTGAACACGGCCCTCGCCCTTGATGCCGACGGCACACTGAAACGCCTGAACATAGAACTGATCGGCGCAAAGGCCGATGTGATTGATAAGGCCGAAGATCGCCTGAAATTCAAGGAGTGCATGACCGAACTCGGCCTCGAAAGCGCCCGCAGTAAAATGGTCCACACTCACGATGAAGGCATGGAAGCATTGAAACATGTCGGCCTGCCCGCCATCATCCGCCCCAGCTTCACCCTCGGCGGCACCGGCGGCGGCATCGCCTATAACCGGGAGGAATTCGAGCATATCGTCCGCGAAGGCCTCGACGCCTCCCCCGTCCGTCAGGTCCTTGTCGAAGAATCGCTTCTCGGCTGGAAGGAATATGAGATGGAGGTGGTGCGCGATAAAAACGACAATTGCATCATCGTCTGCTCCATCGAAAATATTGATCCCATGGGTGTGCACACCGGCGATTCCATCACTGTCGCCCCTGCTTTGACCCTGACCGACAAAGAATACCAGATCATGCGCAACGCCAGCATCGCGGTGCTGCGCGGCATCGGTGTCGAAACCGGCGGCTCAAACGTTCAGTTCGCGCTAAACCCGGCGGATGGCCGGATGATCGTCATTGAAATGAACCCGCGCGTCAGTCGTTCCTCCGCGCTGGCTTCAAAGGCCACCGGCTTTCCCATCGCCAAAATCGCCGCAAAACTCGCCGTCGGTTACACGCTGGACGAGCTAAAAAACGACATCACCGGCGGCCGCACACCCGCATCGTTCGAACCCACCATCGATTACATCGTCACCAAAATTCCGCGCTTCGCCTTTGAAAAATTCCGTGGTACCCAGCCTTTCCTGACCACCGCCATGAAATCGGTCGGCGAAGTCATGTCTTTCGGCCGTTCCATCGAAGAGTCTCTGCAAAAAGCTTTACGCTCTCTTGAGAAAGGCCTGACCGGTTTCGATGAAATCCCGATGGGCGACGGCGACGAAGACCCGCATCCCGACCAGATCCGCGCAAAACTCGCGACCCCGACGCCGCAGCGCATCCTTTACATCGCCCAGGCCATGCGCCACGGCTTCTCCAACGAAGACCTGTTCGCGATCACCAAATTCGATCCGTGGTTTCTGGCCCGCATCCGCCACATCATCGACACGGAAGCCGATATCCGCGCCCACGGTCTGCCCGTCGATGCCGATGGCTGGCTGCGCCTGAAAAAAATGGGCTTCTCCGATGCCCGTCTCGCCGGACTGGTCGGCGTGACGGAAGCAAAAGTACGCAAGGCCCGCCACAAACACAATGTGCGCCCCGTCTATAAACGCGTCGACAGCTGCGCCGGTGAAATCCCATCGGAAACGCCATATCTCTACAGCTGCTATGAATCTCCTTTTTTTCCTTGTCATCCCGGCGAAAGCCGGGACCGAGTTGGTACAGAGCACCCGATCCCGGCTTCCACCGGGATGACAAATGATGGCAATGAATGCGCGCCATCAGACAAAGAAAAAATCATCATCCTCGGCGGCGGACCCAACCGCATCGGCCAAGGGATTGAATTCGACTATTGCTGCTGTCATGCCTGCTTCGCTTTGTCCGAAGCGGGATATGAAACCATCATGGTCAACTGCAATCCAGAAACTGTCTCAACCGATTACGACACCTCCGACCGTCTCTATTTCGAACCGTTGACGGCAGAGGATTTATTCGAACTGATCCACGCAGAGTCGCAAAACGGAAAGATCAAAGGCGTGATCGTCCAGCTCGGCGGCCAGACGCCGCTGAAACTCGCGCAGGCTTTGCAGGATGAAGGCATTCCCATCCTCGGCACATCGCCCGATGCCATCGATCTGGCCGAGGACCGCGAACGCTTCCAGAAACTGCTGCATCAGCTGAAACTGAAACAGCCGCCCAACGGCATCGCCAAAACTGAAAAGCAGGCACTGGAGATTGCTGAGGAAATCGGCTTCCCGCTCGTTGTCCGCCCCTCTTACGTCCTCGGCGGCCAGGCGATGGAAATCGTCCACGGCATGGATGAACTGAAACGTTACATCAAAACCGCCGTCCACGTTTCCGGCTCATCCCCCGTCCTGCTCGACCGTTATCTCCGCTCTGCCATCGAAGTCGATGTCGATGCGCTCTCCGACGGCAAACAGGTCTACGTCTCCGGCATCATGGAGCATATTGAGGAAGCGGGCGTCCATTCGGGCGACTCCGCTTGTGTTCTACCGCCGCATTCTCTCCCTTACAAAACCGTGCGCGAACTCGAAAAGCAAACCGTGCAGCTGGCGAAGGCGCTCAACGTCGTCGGCCTGATGAACGTACAGTACGCGCTGAAACGCAACCGCGACACTGGCGAGTTCGACATTTTCATTCTAGAGGTCAACCCGCGCGCAAGCCGCACCGTGCCCTTCGTCGCCAAAGCCACCGGCGTCCCCGTCGCGAAAATAGCCTCGCTGCTGATGGCCGGAAAAAAACTGTCCGAATTCGACGACCAACTGACGGGCATGAGCCACGATCATACGGCTGTAAAGGCGCCCGTCTTTCCCTTCAGCCGCTTCCCCGGCGTCGATCCCCTGCTCGGCCCCGAAATGAAATCCACCGGCGAAGTCATGGGCATAGACACCGACATGGCGCAGGCCTTCGCCAAATCGCAATTGGCGGCCGGAACGAAACTACCGATCCAAGGCACCGTCTTCCTGTCCATTAAGGACTCGGACAAGGCGGACTCCGTCGCCATCGCCCGCGACCTCACCGATATGGGTTTCACCCTCGTCGCCACCACAGGCACCGCGAAATATCTGCAGGACAACGGCCTCAACGTCCGCCAGATCAACAAGGTCATGGAAGGACAGCCGCATATTGTCGACGCCATCATCAACGGCCAGATCGCCCTGATGATCAACACCACCACCAAAGGCCCGCAGGCCTTCGCCGACGGCGACAACATCCGCCGCATGGCCCTGATGTATCGTATCCCTCATTATACGTTGTTGTCGGCGGCGAAGGCAGGAGTGCAGGCAATCCGTGCCTTGAAAGCAAGGGATATTCATGTCGCACCATTACAGGATTACTTTGAGCAATCTGATTTATTAAAGTCATCAGCATAAATGAAAAACTCCAAGCCAACTTCATTCGGACGATTATTTTTAGGCGCGCTAAAACGCTCAGCCATAGATTTATCAAAATATGTCGCATTCGGTGCAATCGGCGGAATCACGATGGCGGTTGCGCTGCCTTTTATCATTACAGGTTGGCACGAACTGCAAGAGTACGCGTAAGCTGCGATCTTCCCTCACCTCGGCCTCAAGAAATTTTGAACACAGGTTCTTATACAGATCCTCAATTACTTCTAAACAACATAAAAACGGCACGAAGACACATAGATAATGACCACTTCGTACTGATTACAAAAACTTACAAGCCATAAATCAAGTTAATTCAATAACTTAAAATAACTTGCGCTTTCCAGCTTATGGCATTAAAGTATCCAGGCTAACCAAATATTGAGATTTAGATGTCTTTAAGTGCGATGAGAAATTCAGGCTTGGATAGTGTTCGACCGCTGATTTCTGCCTTTCCAAATGCGGCTCCCAAGCTTGCGCAACCGTCTATGATGGTTGCAAAAGGCTTGGCCGGTGCTCCATCGCCTCGCCTTGCCTTCCCGCGTCCGCGTTACCGCGGACAGTCACCTTCTGTTGTTATGAGCCTGCAGAATCAGTTTGCTGAACATCATGCGCCAAAAACATCCGGCATTATTTATGTTTCGGAGCAGGGTTCTTATCACCATGTTGGCGCACAAAATGATGGTAACGGTCGCGGAGCATCGTTTCCGATGGCTGTACGGGCCTGATGTATTGACCTGAACCTGGCCGGATAGTATCGTTCAAACAGGATTAAATGAAGTAAAACCCGCCCCAAAAGGCGGGGTTGTTTTTTTAAGAAGAGAAGACCATGGACAAAGTCCCGATGACACAGACCGGTTTCAATTCCCTTGAAACCGAACTGAAAAAACTGAAAAGCGTCGAGCGCCCTGCCGTGATCGAGGCAATTGCCGAAGCGCGCGCCCATGGCGACCTGTCCGAAAACGCCGAATACCACGCCGCCCGCGAACGGCAGAGCTTTATCGAAGGCCGCATCCAGGAACTGGAAGGCGTCATCTCCGCAGCCCAGATCATCGACTTCACCGCGTTCACCGGCAACAGCGTGAAATTCGGCGCGACCGTAAAACTGGCCGATGAAGACACCGATGCCGAAGTCACCTATCAGATTGTCGGCCACTACGAAGCCAATGCCGACCACGGCAAAATTTCCATCAACGCCCCCATCGCCCGCGCCCTCATCGGCAAATCCGTCGGCGACAGCGTGAAAGTCACCACGCCGCAGGGTCAGCGCTCCTACGAAATCCTGGACGTCAAATACGCCAGCTAAACGATGAAAGCCTCCGCACTCAAAGCATTCGCGCCCTGCAGTTATAAGCGCGATGCCGCGGTCCCCGCTTTTCCCGACGATAAAGCCTTGATGATCATCGACGGCCATTGCGTCCTATGCACCGGCGGTGCCGCGCGTTTGATGAAATGGGACAAGGAAAATAAATTCCGCTACCTCCCCGCCCAGTCACCGCTCGGCCTCGCAATCCTGAAGCATTACAACGTTGATTGGGACGAAACCTATTTGCTTCTCGATAACGGCACGCCCTACGTCAAATCAGGCGGGTATATCAAAATCGCTGAAATTCTCGGCGGCGCATGGTCTTTAGCCAGAATTTTTAAAATTATCCCTGAGAGCTTGCGGGACAGGCTTTACGATTTCATCGCCCGCAACCGCTACAAATGGTTTGGAACGACCAAATATTGCAGCCTTCTGCCGGAAGAATATAAAGATAGAATTTTGAAAGGCGAGATTAGTTAAACGTCAATCGGAACGCCCGGCTCTTCCTTCGTCGCGCGGATGGCCAGCGAAGACTTCACGCTTGTCACATTCGGTGCGGATGTAAGCTCAGTCGTCAGGAAATGCTGGTAATCATCCCAATCCTTCGCAACGATCTTCAACAGAAAATCCGTCTCCCCTGCCAGCATGAAACATTCACGCACGCGCGGCCATGCTTTCACACGGTCTTCGAACTTTTTCAAATCCGTTTCCGCCTGGCTCAGCAGCTTCACATTGGCAAACACGGTCACGCCGTAACCCAGCCCCTGCGCATCGACATGGGCATGATAACTTTTGATATATTGCGCTTCTTCCAGCGCGCGGACACGGCGCAGACATGGGGGCGCGGAAATGCCGGCATGCTTCGCCAGCTCCACATTGGTGATGCGTCCGTCATCCTGAAGATACTTAAGAATCTTGCGGTCGATTTTATCCAGCTTGACGCGCTTCATATCCCATAATCCAACTTGTTCTGGTTATATTTATATTACGCAGAAACCCTAAAATTTAGTATAAAATTGCGCATATCGTCACGCAACTTTATTTAGGAACGCGCGCATCTTAAACATAGTTTTCTAGGTTTGGAAAGGACGCTTTTGATGAATTGCTGGATCGTGACCGAAGGCATGGCCGGAACAGAAAACCAGTGCATCGGCGTGGCCGAAGCCCTTGGAATTCAACCCGTTATCAAACGCATCGGCCTGCGCCAGCCCTGGAAAACTTTCTCCCCGTATCTGAAGCATGAAACAGGCCTGACCTTCACCGGCGATCCCCTGTCAGCCCCCTGGCCGGACCTTCTGATTGCCGCCGGACGCAAGGCAATCCCCGCCGCCCGCTATATTATCCGCCAGAGCGGCGGCCGCACCCGTACAGTCTTCCTGCAAAATCCACGAATTGATACGGAAATCTTCGACCTCGTCGCCGCC
>JBGAQU010000099.1:0-7759 GCA_044220535.1 Alphaproteobacteria bacterium
AGTCATCGGTATGCTCCATACTTTATTGGGGGCGGACACATATCGCCAGGCGACGGATTTATATTTTTCACGCCATGACGGCCAGGCGGTTACGTGCGACGATTTCCTGAAATGTATGGCGGATGCATCCGGGCGTAACCTCGATCAATTCGCGCAATGGTACGATCGTGCGGGCACCCCGAAGCTGGATGCCAGCTGGAGCCATGATCCAAAAACAAATGTGTTCAGCCTGACATTGAAGCAGACGCCACCTGATAATTTGCCACATCAGGATCAAAGTCCGATGCATTTTCCGGTAAGAATCGGATTGGTGGATGCTGTGGGCCGTGACGTGAAGCTGGGGCCTAACCTTGAAAATTCCATTGTCCTTGAAATGACTAAGGACGAAGAGACGTTCACGTTCCACGATATTCTTCCCGGTGCGGTGCCGTCCATTCTTCGTGGATTTTCTGCGCCGGTAAAGTTGACGGCTCAATATACGGATAAAGATCTGGCGCATCTTATGAAGCATGACAGCGATCCGTTTAACCGCACGCAGGCAGCGCGCCAGTTCCTGACAAAGCGCATGATGGAAGAAATTTACAGGGTTGGTAACGGATTTGAACCTCAGGTTGCTCCGGACGTTATCGACGTATTCCGCCAGATTATCGAAGACGGCAGAATATCGGATGAGTTTCGTGCCATAATGCTTTCGCTCCCATCAATATCTGAACTCAAAATGAAATGCCCGGTCGTCAATCCCAAGGCATTGCGTGACGTACAAAAGTCATTTTTAAGAAAAATTGCGGACGCGTTGACACCGCAGTTTTGGCTGACTTATGGGCGATGCGATAATAATGCATCGTATGTATTCGATAGAGAAAACGTCGCGCGCCGTTCTTTGAAAAACACGATCCTTTCATGGCTTTCTACGTCTCAGAATTTTGAAACATCGAGAATTGCGTACAAGCAATTCCAGAAAGCCGATAACATGACGGACCGCTATGCCGCTTTTGCCGCGTTGGTCCATATTGATAACGGCTTACGGGATATGGCTGTTCACGACTTCTATGAAATGTACAGGCATGAACCGCTGGCAATCGATAAATGGTTTACGCTTCGTGCGGCGTCCAGCGCCGACGATACGCTACAGGTGGCAAAGATGCTGATGGAGCATCCGGATTTTAAAATTACCAATCCCAACCGGGTGCGGGCGTTGTTCGGCGGATTTACGGCGTCCCCGGCGTTTCATGCGGAAGATGGGTCCGGGTATGATTTCATCGCCGACCTGGTGATCAAGGCGGATGCGATCAACCCGCAATTATCATCACGCCTGATTGATGTGTTCAGCGATTACAGGCGGTATGCTGAACCGTGGCAGGGCCTGATGGTAAAATCTCTCGAGCGGATTGCGTCCATTCCAAATATGGGCAAGGATCTGCGTGAGAAGCTGGAAAAATTGGGGGTGATGAAACCTGTTGCGGCAGCACCTGTGGCGGCGCCACAGTCCCAACCGTAAAAATTACCGGCGTCATCCGGCTGTGACGGGTGACGCCAGTGATTGGTTGGATTACTCCGCCGCAGCGGCGTTGCCGCTTTCGGCGTGGAGCATCAGGAATTTATCGGATTCCAGTGCGGCCATGCAGCCCATGCCGGCGGCTGTGACGGCCTGGCGGTAGATTTTATCTTTCACGTCGCCTGCGGCAAAGACGCCGGGGATGGACGTGGCGGTGGAATCCGGTGCGGTGATGATATAGCCGTGGTCGTCGATCTCCAGCTTGCCCTTGAAAATCTCCGTCGCAGGGGAGTGGCCGATGGCGACGAAGATGCCGTGCGTGTCAATTTGCGATTCCCCGCCGGTCTTGACGTTTTTCAGGCGCAGGCCAGTGACGCCGGTGTCGGTACCGATGATTTCCTCAACGGCTGAATCCCAGATGAATTTCATCTTCGGGTTTTTGAACAGGCGTTCCTGCATGATACGCTCGGCGCGTAATGTATCGCGGCGATGGATCAGGGTGACGGAATTGCAGAAATTGGTGAGGAACAGGGCTTCCTCCACCGCCGTATTGCCGCCGCCGACGATGGCGACGTCCTTGCCGCGGAAGAAAAACCCGTCGCAGGTGGCGCAGGCGGAGACGCCTTTGCCGGAAAACGTCTTTTCACCTTCGAGGCCGAGCCAGCGGGCCTTCGCGCCCGTGGCGATGATGACGGTATCGGCGGTGTAAACCTGGCCGGAGTCCGATTTGCAGCGGAAGGGGCGACTGGTGAAATCGACATCGACGATCATATCATGCACCATCTGGGTGCCGACATGTTCGGCCTGCGCCTTCATCTGTTCCATCAGCCATGGGCCCTGGATGACGCTGGCGAAGCCAGGATAATTTTCGACATCCGTTGTGATCATCAATTGTCCACCCGGCTGAATGCCCAGGATCTGGACCGGGTTCAAATTGGCGCGCGCGGCGTAGATGGCGGCGGTATATCCGGCGGGCCCTGCGCCGATGATGAGGACCTTTGTATGCAAAATCTTTTCCATGTTAATGAAATAGCGGCTTAAGCCTGCCGGGTAAAGGGGGAATTATAGATACTACTCAACAAATTCCTCCATATCCGGCACCCGGGAAAAGGCGATCTTGGCGCCGACAAAACCAGCGCTGGTTTTCGGGGAGACGCCGAGGCTGATAATTTCGGCGCCGTGTTTTTTGTTGATGCTGTCCATCAGGGCTGTCAGGGTGTCGTTCCGGCGCTGGACCTTCAAATAGGCTTCGGATTTCATGTCGAACAGATCAGGGGTGATTTCCTCCTTCCGGCACAGGCTGTGGAAGGTGACGGAAACTTTTTTGAAACGCCTGAACTGCCCGGTTGCCAGCATGGCGTGCCATAGATCGTCCAGCGCATGCAGGAAGGTGAAATTGTCCTGGGAGGGGGAGAGTTTGATTTCCGCGCCCCAGCGTTCATCATCGACCGAGCGGACGCCGAGATGGAAGACGGTTGCGTAAAATTCCTTCCGGCGCAGGCGGGAGGCCGCCTTGATGGTCAGGCGGCGGGCGACCTGTCGGGCTTTTTCCGGCGTGCGCAAATCGCTGTCCAGCATCCGGCTGTGGCCGACCATGCTGGTGCTGGTTTGTTGGTCCGGCACGTCGTAACCGTGCAGATTGTACCAGAAGCGTTCACCGCCGACTCCGCCCCAGACCTTGCGCGCATGCTTGGGCGAGATGTTCCAGAGGTCTTCAATGGTTTTAATGCCTGCCTTGCCGAGCCGTGCTTCCATCCTGATATTGATGCCCGGTAAATCCGTGAGATCGAGTGCGAACAGCCGTTCCTTCATCGTCGCCTGTTCCAGGATCACCAGGCCGTCCGGTTTCTGCATATCGGTCGCGACCTTGGCGAGAAAGCTGTTGGGGGCCAGGCCGACGGAGCAGGAAATCACATCACCCACATTGTTGCGGATGCCCTGTTTGAGGCGTTTCGCGACGTCGATAGCGGCATCCCGATCGCGCAGACGCTGGGGCAGGCGGCTGGCGAATTCGTCAATCGACCAGATTTTGTTGACCGGGACATGGCGCACCATTTCCTCAAGAATCTTCTCATGATATTCCCGGTAGATATTGTGCCGTGCCAAAACGCAGCGCAGGCCGGGACACATCTGCCTGGCTTCTTTCACCTGTGTGCCCGTCCGGATACCATAGGCTTTCGCTTCGTAGGAGGCTGCGATGCAGCAGGTGTAATCCGTCTCCATCGGCACAACGGCGACGGGGCGTCCGCGCAGTTCGGGCCGGGTCTGCTGTTCGATGGTGGCAAAATAGCTGTTCAGGTCGAGAAACAGCCATTTCAGGCCAGTATCCGGTGTGTTCCGCATGATTTGTTCACTATTTGTTCTTTTTATAAAACCATGTTTGCGGAGGAGATGCAAAGGAAAAAATCAGCGTCCGGCCTGATCCTGCTGATCGGCCTTGCCGGTTCCAGCTTTGTCGGTCTGGGGCGGCGGGGCGGTTCGCACGCCGCCGGAGCGGTTGCTTCCACCGCCAAGGCCAAGACCGGGCGTCGCGGCGCGGGACGGCGCAGGGGTCGCGGGCGCCATGCGTGGCGCTACTTCGGGCGCGGCGGTCGGGCGCGGCGCGTTGTCCATCGACAGGTCGCGCGCGGCTTCCAGCTTCTGCTGGTATTCCGGATCGCGGGTGGTGGTGAGGATGGCGCGGCGGATGGAGGCGAAGGCTTTATCGTCGCCGACGATTTTCTCCAGCTTGCCGAGCGTCACCATATTGCCCTGACGGTTTTCGTGGATGATTTCCTTACCCACGGCGCGCAGATCTTTCCAGGACGTGGATTTGCGTTCGCCTTCGAATTCGCGGCGGATCGTGTCTTCGGATTCTTCGTTGCCGGTTTCCAGCGCACGTTGGTAAACCTTGCCCGCCGATTGCAAGGCGGATGCGCACCAGCCAAGGATATTGCCTTCGGTCAGGGATTCATTCTGGCGGTTGGCGGTGCGCAGGAACGGGTCGGCACTGCGCTGCTTGATGCCCTGCGCGATCACATCCTCAAAAACGGACTCTACAGTTTTGTCGTGTAGTTTTTCGTTTAATGAGTCATCGCTGAATGGGCTGTAAACGTTTTTGGCGTCCATGATCATAGTGGCCTTGATACCGGTGAGGTCGGCGACCAGATGCCCGGTGGCGCGGACCAGCGTGTTGTCGCTGGTGTTGATGGCGGCGCCGAGGATATCTTCGGGTGGGAATCCGCGCCATGCCATGTCCTGAGCCGGTTCGCTGAAGGCCAGCCAGTTGCGCAGTGTTTCATGATCGATCATGCGGCCGATATCGATGGCGGCGCGCAAGGCAAGCGGGACGTATTGTTTCTTCGGCGGCGACTGGCGCAGCAGATCCTGTGCGGCGAAATCCGTCGCCTCCTTCGCCAGGACAAAGGGATAAAATTCCGGATTGTGAAGCGAACGGGTCTGGAGCGCGTTCAGACCGCGCGTGACGCCGATGCCGCGTATGGCGGATAGGTCACCGTTCAGGGCCGACATCACCGCGCTGAACGCATCGGCGCGCAGGTTGGCGCCTGCCATTTCAAGGGCGTTGCGGCGGCGGAGAATAATCTGCGGCTGGCCGATCCGGTTTTCAGGCTTGTCGTGATACATATGGGCATCGATGGCGTGCCATGCGAGATGCCATGCGAAACGCTGCGCTTCCTTAAAGGTGCGGAACTGTTCCAGGTTGATGGTGCAGAGGGACAGCAGCATCTCCTGGCTGGCGAGGCCAAAGAACATGTGGCGCGTTGCGACGGATGTGCCCAGCATGGCGGAATCTTCGGATTTGCGGACTTTCTGCATCATATGCAGGGCGGTTTCGGCGGCGGGATGGTGCAGGATTTCCTGCGCCGCCATGGCCAGGGCCTCGCGCCGCTGGCCGCTGTGATGGATAATATAGTGAATATGCAGGTTCCGGTACGCTTCCTGCACCTGGCGGGAAACCAACTTACAGGCCTCCGATACCGCATCAAGTTGTGATGTCATATTCAGTGCCAATTTTGTATAATGTTATCAATGTATTGGCGATCCTCAGCCTTATGAAGCCACACTATCCCTTGGCCCAACTGTATCACCGCCAGGTTAAGAATTTATCAAAGGCTGGACGGCTGCGCCGAATTGTGTAGGATGCAGCTGGTTTACCATTCAAATATTGAAAACATCAGAGAGTAAGCATGGCTCAGTCAAACAGCATCATGGCCGGAAAACGCGGCCTGATCATGGGTGTCGCCAACGACCGGTCGATCGCCTGGGGCATATCGAAAATCTGTGCCGATCATGGCGCGGAACTGGCTTTCACCTATCAGGGCGATGCGCTGGAAAAACGGGTGCGCCCGTTGGCCGACAGTATCGGTTCGAAGATCGTTGTGCCGTGTGATGTGACCGACGATGCCGGGCTGGACCGGACGTTTGAGGCGATTGAAAAAGAATGGGGCGGCCTTGATTTCGTGGTCCATGCCATCGCGTTTTCGGACAAGAACGAACTGGACGGGCTGTATCTCGACACGACGCGCGACAATTTCAAACGCACCATGGATATCTCCGTATACTCTTTCACTGCGATCGCGCAGCGCGCGGCGCCGTTGATGAAGAACGGCGGCAGCCTCCTGACTCTGACCTATTATGGCGCGGAGCGCGTGATGCCACATTATAATGTAATGGGTGTGGCGAAAGCGGGTCTGGAAGCGTCCGTCCGTTATCTCGCGACCGATCTTGGCCCGCGTGATATCCGCGTCAACGCGATTTCGGCGGGGCCGATCAAGACGCTGGCCGCGAGCGGCATCGGCGATTTCCGTTATATTCTGAAATGGAACGAATTGAATTCCCCGCTGCGCCGGAATGTCACGATCGAGGATGTGGGCCGTTCGGGTCTGTTCCTGCTGTCCGACCTTGGGTCGGGCGTGACGGGCGAAGTGCTGCATGTCGATTCCGGCTATCACACGGTCGGCATGGTGCAGGTGGATTCGGCGGCGGAGACGGCTGAGTTGTTGCAGGGTATTGCACCGAAGAAGAAGGATGAAGCGGCGTGAGAAATAAACTGCGTATATTGCTGGCTGTTTTCGTTCTGGCCCTGTCTTGCGGCCCGGCCATGGCGTTCTGGGACAACTGGCCGGATGTCAGCGACGGCATGGTAAAAACCATCGCCAAAATGACGCGTGACCGGATGGATGAGTTTCTGAAACTGGACAACAACATGACGTTGCCTCCGGAAACCGAAGCTGAAAAACAAAAACCCGTCATTCCGTTTGAAGACCAGCGCCGTTTCGTCCGCCGCGGCATGATCAATACCTATGCCGAATGGTGCGGTTACGACTGGAAACAGAAAAGCGCCGTGCCGTATCTGATGGAAGAAAACAAGAAAAACATCTGGTCGCAGCGGCAACTGGCCTATATGAAATACCTTATGTTCAACGCGCAAAGCGGCCTTGAGAAGAACATTAAAAAAGGCGAATGCCCGCCCGCAACGAAGCGCGTTGTGGAGAATTATATTTATACATAATCGTTGTCACGGCAACGGGCTGAAGGCGATATGCATAAAGATGCGATGTACTGGTCTGGTGCCCGTATTTGTTTCACCCCTGTGCAGGGTTAATGTGTCGTAACGAACCACTTGCCCCGGCTCTGGTTGGAAAGTCAGGCCAGACTTCAGGGCTGTTTCCCCTAATTCATCCCATATTCGGTCATTGCCGACCGTCTTGCGTGCAGGCAGGGGCATGTTTTCCGGCGTTGTCAGTCTGGTTATGTAGCGGGTTGGCAGGCAGGTGCTGACGCTATATCCGATAGAAACCGGCAGGCTGTTTTCGGGTGACGCCGCACGTAAGTTACGGATTAAGTCAAAATGCCAGAAGCCAGCCCGCAGACAGGATTCCGGTTCAACCATTCCGGCATGCACCAGCGTGTAGAGATAAAAACCATCAGGATCGACGCCAAGGCTGCGTATATTGCCAGCCGCTAAATTATACAGAGCCTTTAATCCAGCCGGTGCATTGGGGGGCAGCATCCTGCCTTTTTCAGGCGCTATCGGTTCGCGCGGACGATGATGATAGTCACCGTCAATCCCTGTCTTGAGACTATCAAGGCTGATCGAACCGGCCACGGTACAGAATGCATGCGTCCTTAAATCAAATTGATCGTTAACCCAAAATTCCGTCAGTTTTTTCATGGCCTATTCCCGTTTTTTGTCTGAGGAATATTGCTCAATTTTATTTGATATATAAAATATTGTATTTATATAGATTTGATATATTATAT
>JBGAQU010000100.1:0-7382 GCA_044220535.1 Alphaproteobacteria bacterium
GACACAGCTCACCGATTCCTTCTCTCAGAAGAAACTTGGTGAGTCTATATTGTTAAGCGCAAAGTCACTTCAGGGGGTACGTTCCAGAGATTTAAATCCTGGCCTGTTACAGGAAGTGATCGGTGGCATGCGTGCTGTGGGGTTAACAAAAGAAGCTCGAATTTTGGCCGGTGAGGCTGTTATGGGCTTGAGTAAATAGGAGAACTAAAAAATGGCTCGTCCAGGTCGTCCGGCAATGCCGAAACCAAAGTTACATCCTTTGGTCGACTCTTTCTTAGATATGCTGACCACCGAACGTGGTGCGGCAATGAACACACGTCAAGCCTATTGGCGCGACCTTGCTGATTTCAGCCTATACTTAAGGGCGAAATTCACCAAGGAAATCGTCGATGCCTCGGCGAATGAGATCAAATCCTACCTGGAAGATCTCGGCAACAAAATCCATACCAAGGGAACAAACAGCAACCAGATCGCGACCCGCACCGTTGCGCGCCGCCTGTCTGCGTTGCGTCAGTTTTACCGTTATCTGGTGTCAGAGAACATCCGCAAGGACGATCCGACCAGCGCCATCGACAGTCCGAAACAAGTTCGCACGCTGCCGAAGACCCTGAGCGAATCGGAAGTCAGCATCCTGATCAAGACAGCCGGCGCATCAGGCGGCGCGGATTCCATCCGCCTCGTCTGTCTGCTGGAAATGCTGTACGCCACAGGCCTGCGCGTTTCCGAACTGGTCGGTCTGCCCCTCTCCGCCATCGGCGAAGATTCGCAGTTCCTGATGGTTTCGGGCAAAGGCGGCCGTGAGCGCATGGTCCCGCTGTCTGAACCGGCACAAAAAGCGATCCGCAACTACCTTGACGTCCGCCAGCAATTTATTGGCGCCGACGACAGAAGCGGCCAATCTCAATGGATGTTCCCTTCCCGCACATCGGAAAGCGGCCACCTGACCCGCCAGCGTTTCGCCCAGCTGTTGAAAGACCTGGCCGACAACGCGGAAATCGAGTCAGTGCGCGTCAGCCCGCACATCCTGCGTCACGCTTTCGCGACCCATCTCCTCAGCAACGGCGCGGACCTCCGCTCCGTTCAGAAGATGCTGGGCCACGCCGATATCGCCACCACGCAAATCTACACGCACATCGTGGGCGACAAGGCGAAGCAAACGGTCGAGGAAAAACATCCTCTGGGCAAAAAAGCCGCCAACCGCTAAGGTTATCAGGCATAAACACATTTAATCAGGCAGACATATTCATCCTATGTCTGCCTGATTTTTCTGTCCTATCCTCGCATGGTAAAAAGAGCAGGTCATGAGCAAACTGGACTTTGAAAAACCTATCCTGGAACTCGAAGGCAAGATTGCCGAGCTGCGCAATGTTAGCAGTACAGGAAGCCTGAACATCGCCGACGAGATCGGTAAGATGCAGGTGAAAGCCGACAAGCTTCTGAAACAGACTTATAGCAGCCTGACGCCGCAGCAAAAGGTTCAGGTCGCGCGTCATCAGGACCGCCCGCATTTCACCGATTATATCAGCGGACTGATTGAAGACTTCACACCTTTGGCGGGTGACCGTACATTCGCGGACGACAACGCCCTGATCGGCGGGCTGGGACGTTTCCGCGGCCAGTCCTGCGTCATCATGGGCCATGAAAAAGGCAGCGACACCGAAAGCCGTATCAAACACAATTTCGGTATGGCCAAACCGGAAGGCTACCGCAAGGCCCAGCGCCTGATGCATATGGCCGACCAGTTCCAGATTCCAATTATCACGCTGGTCGATACGGCGGGCGCCTATCCGGGCGTGGAAGCCGAAGAACGCGGCCAGGCCGAAGCCATCGCAAAATCCATCGAAACCTGCCTGCAGGTCCGCGTGCCCATCGTCTCCATCATTATCGGCGAAGGCGGATCAGGCGGCGCGATTGCCATCGCCGCAGCGGATCGCATCTATATGCTCGAACACGCCATTTATTCCGTGATCTCGCCTGAAGGCTGCGCCTCCATCCTCTGGCGCAGCGCCGCACATGCACAGGACGCCTCCGCCGCCCTCAAACTGACCGCACAGGATTTGTACGAGCTTGGCCTGATCGACGGCATCATTCCAGAGCCGATCGGCGGTGCGCACCGGAAAAAGGACGAGACCATCGAAACCGTGGGCATGCGCATTGAAAAAGCGCTGAAAGAACTGACCCCCTGGGATGGCGAGCGTTTACTCTCCAAGCGCTACGATAAATTCATCGAAATGGGCCGCGCGGCCTAAAATCCATTGATCCGCGAAGCATGCTGTTGCTGCCCGTCCTGCTTAACGATGCCAGGACGATCCTTCAGCATATCCGGGGTCATGCGGGCACGCTGTATCATATTGTCGAAATTGCCATGCCCTGCCCTGTTATGTCCCTCATCCGTCGCGGCGGCGCGGTAATACAGCATCAGAAAAACCCGGATCGCCGCCGTCAGGGACGTCGCCGGATTTTTGCGCAGTTGGATCAGCGAGCATATGTCATGGATCTTGCAATTTTCGCGCCGGGCAATCTCTCGCAGAGACGTCCACATCTCAGGCTCCAGCCTGACGGACGTACGGCGGCCTACGACAGTAATATTTCGGCTGACCAACGTGCTTTTTTTGATATCCGGATAATCAACTTCAATAATCCCCATCGAATTATGTCCTATTTGATAAAGCGTTCCACCACACAATCGCAAACAGAGTGTATTACAAAATAATCAGAATGCAACCTTTAAGTGTATTTATGTACAAGATTGCAATTTTAGCTATTTATCACGCATACTATCTTCTTCAGGCGTTAAGGCCCTGATTGCCATAGCATGAACGCGCCCGGACAAAAAAAGTTCCAAAGCTTTGTAAACCATTCGATGGCGTTCAAGCCTGCCCACCCCCTCAAAAGCGTCAGAAACGATCAAAAGACGGAAATGGCTTTCCCCCTGCCCGTCATGCCCGGCATGGCCTTTATGCTTTTCGCTGTCATCGGCCAGGACCATGCGGATGGGGCTGAACGCCGCCTGCAGGGCCAGTTCCATGGCTTTGGATACGGAATCCGGCCTGTCTGCAGCGCCCATAAAAAAATTTCCCGAATGTTGTTTGTTTCCGCTATAAGCATCATAATTTAAAGAGATGCCAAAGATAGAGCTAAAACCCAACTCGCCTGAGTTTGCCGATGGCAGAAAGGCGCCTTCCCAACGCAGCTGCGATATGCCCGGCTGCGTGTGCGATGGCGACCATAAGGCTCCTAAGTCACGGAATGAAAATGATTATTTCTGGTTTTGCATAGAGCATGTCCAGGAATATAATAAGGCCTGGGATTACTTTTCCGGCATGTCGCATAGCGAGGTCGAGGCCCATATCGTCCGCAGCGCCCTGTGGGACCGCCCGACGCGCCGGTTTGACTCCTACTCCCATATGAAGGAGGAATTGTACCGCAAGGCCAGGTCCACCTATACCGGCCAGGAACAGCCCAAGGAAGACCCGTCCGAAAAATACCGCAAAAGCCAGATCAGCCGCCATTCCCCGGAATTCGAAGCCATGGCCATTATGGGTCTGGAACCACCCCTGAACCTGGTCACCCTGAAGGCGCGGTACAAGGAACTGGTCAAAAAATACCACCCCGATATCAACCGCGACAACCCGAAGGCGGAAGATGTTCTCAAAAGCGTCAACATGTCCTATACAATATTGAAGCTTGCATACGAGAAATATGAGAGGCTGGCCGACTAACCCTTCATCGTCATCCCCGCGAAGGCGGGGATCCGGCATGAAGCCCATGGACCGGGGAGATTAAAACCGGATCCCCGCCTTCGCGGGGATGACGTCTATAGATAATGGATAAAGAAGTGCCTGAAAAAAAATCATCCGCCCCCATCGACCTGACCGGCAACGCACCGCATGCCGTTGGCCTGCCTGATACGAAATACGATGTCCGCAAAACCTTCGGGCTGGATACGGACTGGCAGGTGCCGGGGTTCAAAACCGGCAGCGCCAACGTGCCGGATATCGACCCCACCTATCAGTTCGATCACGACACGACGATGGCGATTCTGGCGGGTTTCGCCAATAACCGCCGGGTGATGGTCCAGGGGTATCACGGCACCGGCAAATCGACCCATATCGAACAGGTCGCCGGCCGCCTCAACTGGCCCTGCATCCGTATCAACCTCGACAGCCATGTCAGCCGTCTCGACCTGCTCGGCAAGGATATGATCACCCTGAAAGACGGCAAGCAGGTGACGGAATTCAAACAGGGCCTACTGCCCTGGGCGCTGCAAAATCCTGTGGCGCTGGTGTTCGACGAATATGACGCGGGCCGCCCGGACGTGATGTTCGTGATTCAGCGCGTGCTGGAAGCAGAAGGCCACCTGACCCTGCTCGACCAGAACGCGGTCATCCGCCCGCATCCGGCTTTCCGTCTGTTTTCGACCGCCAACACGGTTGGCCTGGGGGATACAACCGGTCTCTATCACGGCACGCAACAGATCAACCAGGGCCAGATGGACCGCTGGAACATCGTCGTCACGCTGAACTATCTGTCGCATGACGATGAAAGCAATATCATGCTGGCGAAAAACCCGGACTGGAATACGGCGGACGGCAAAAAAGACATCGCTGGAATGGTCCGCGTCGCCGACCTGACCCGCGAAGGATTCCTGAACGGTGACATCTCCACCCTGATGTCTCCACGCACGGTGTTAAGCTGGATCGAAAACACAAAGATTTTCAAGGACCGTGAATTCGCGTTTCGCCTAAGTTTTCTGAATAAGTGCGATGAAGCCGAACGGCCAGCGGTGGCTGAGTATTACCAGCGGTGTTTTGGGGTGGATTTAAAAGTTAAAACATAACCATACAAATTAAATATGTAAAATTTTATTTGATTGCTGTCATAAAAAAATCTTGATAAACAACATTATTAAAAAGGAGATTGTTATGGATACAGTTAAAATTCTATCTTTGGTTGGAGCTTTTGCCGCAGTTGCTGCTGTTGGAAGCTGTGCTGTTGGAAACTATACAATGGCCCAGCATGACCGAAAAGTTTTAGCGGCTTTCAGAACCGAGGTTTTACAAGACCCCACTCCTCATCTAATTACCGTTGAAGCTGATGGTGTAGAACGCCAAGGTTTCTTAAATAAAGGGGCAGCCTTCAATAATTCAGGTGATTCAAAATCTTATGCATCTGCTCTAATTGTAGCATCAAATCCCGAGTCAGCATGCTGGTACACAACTCTACGCGTCACAAATGGTACTGAAAACTTACCTTTTTTAGAGAAAATAGGCGGGGGCGAATTGGAAGAAGTTTATTTTGCAAACCAAGCCTTCAATAACTATAAATGCCTTCCTACACCAGACGCAAAAACCATCGAGAATTTCCCAAAATCCACTGGTCCGGGATAAGTCGTGAACGGTTTGTTCAATAAAAAGGCAATTGCTGCTGTAACAGCTTTTACAGCGGTAATTGCAGTTCTGCCAACATGGACAAGCATCCAGCACGATAAGAAAATTAGATCAGCTTTTCTTAGTCAAACACTTAAAGATACGTCTAAACGTGTTTTAACAATACAGGTTGATGGCGTAACGCGAGAAGGATATTTAAGTCCGGGCGCGGCAATGCCTAATATCAATCTTGGATTCTACAACCACCCGACAAACTCATTGGTTATTGCCAATTCTTCACAGGCCGCATGTTGGTATGCAAACATGAAAGTGACATCAGGATCGGAAGATTTACCCTTCTGGCAAAAGCTTTTCGGCGGGGCTGAATACGAAAGCGTTTTCGCCAATCAGTCCTTTAGCGGGCTGTGGTCTTATAATTGTGCTCCTAAATAACAAAAGAATTTTTTCATTCTGGCCTATTCTGTTATTAAAAAGAAATGGCCTTAAACAGTAAAATTGAACGCTTCAAAAACGCCACAGCCGCCGCCCTGCGCGCGATGTCAGGCAAACGCGATCTTGAGGTCACCTTCTCGGCTGCTGAAGCATCTGGCCGCCTGAACCTGACAGGCGGCACACGCCTGCCGCTGCCAGACCCATCCCTGAACGCTGAAACAACAGGCATGGTGCGGGGGGAAGCCGATGCGCGCGCCCTGCGCCTGCGCCATCACAACCCTTCGCTCCACCGCGAAAACGCCCCGATGGACCTGACCGCACAGGCGGCGTTTGATGCGCTGGAACAGGCACGGGTTGAGGCACTGGGGATGAACCAGATGGCGGGTGTTGCACAGAATCTGCATGCCACGCTGGAGCAGAAGGCTTTGAAACTGGACCTGAATACGGTCAAAACACGTGAGGATTGTAACCTGGCCGATGCACTGCATCTTATGGCCAGGTTGGCCCTGACCGATGAGCCGGTTCCGAACGCGGCTCAGAAGGCCGCCGAACTCTGGCAGCCATGGATTACAGATCATCTTGGCCCCAACGGGTTGGCGCAACTACGCCCTCTTCTGAACGATCAAACGGGTTTCGCAAAACTGTCCCGCCGCCTGATCGCGCAGATGGATATGGATGCAGGCTCTCCCGCCGATGATCAAGGCGATGCCAAAAGCGAGGCGATGGAGCAATCGCCGCAGTCTGGTGACGAACAGGATCAGTCCCAAGACTCTGCCGAAGACGACGAAACTGAATCGATGGGCGGATCCGAAGCCTTCGATGCGTCGGAAGACAGCGAAGCCATGGATGAAACCGCCCAGGGCGACATGGAAGATATCACCGCCGAACCCGAAGGCATGGAAACGGATGGCGATGATGCAGCGCTTCAATCCGGTAAACGACAGCTTTCCAACACCAACTGGCCCGGCAGCCATTACACGATTTATACTTCGGCCTATGACGAAATCGTCAAAGCGGAAGACCTTGCGGATATGGAAGAGCTGGACCGTCTTCGTGCTTTATTAGATCAGCAACTTTCCAGCTTCCAGAAGGTTGTCACGCGCCTTGCCAACCGCCTGCAAAGAAAGCTGATGGCGCGGCAGCAGCGGACATGGCAGTTCGACCTGGATGAAGGCATGCTGGACGCCGCCCGCCTCGCCCGCATCGTCGCCAACCCGACCGTACCGTTATCGTTCAAACAAGAACGGGAGACGGATTTTCGGGATACTGTCGTCGGCATATTGATTGACAATTCAGGATCCATGCGCGGCCGCCCCATCGCCATCGCCGCCATGTGCACGGATATCATCGCCCGCACGCTGGAACGCTGCGGCGTAAAGACGGAGATCCTTGGCTTCACCACCCGTGCCTGGAAGGGCGGCAAAGCCCGCGATTTATGGATCGCCAACGGCAGACCGCAATACCCGGGCCGCCTCAACGATCTGCGCCATATCATTTATAAAGCTGCCGACGCACCGTGGCGGCGTACACGGCGCAATCTCGGCCTGATGCTGAAGGAAG
>JBGAQU010000005.1:0-56450 GCA_044220535.1 Alphaproteobacteria bacterium
ACCAAGGCCGGCAGGCCCGGAACGAGTAAGAAGGCAGGACGACTATGATACAGATGCAATCAACCCTGGATGTGGCCGATAACAGCGGCGCCCAGCTTGTCCAGTGCATTAAGGTGCTGGGCGGTTCACACCGCCGGACGGCGAGCGTGGGCGACATTATCGTCGTCTCCATCAAAAAAGCCATGCCGCGCGGCAAGGTGAAAAAAGGCGACGTCCACCAGGCCGTCATCGTCCGCACCCGTAAAGGCATCAAACGCTCGAACGGTGAGGAAGTCCGGTTCGACACCAATGCGGTGGTTCTGATTAACAAGCAGAAAGAGCCGATCGGCACCCGTATCTTTGGCCCGGTGCTGCGCGAACTGCGTGCCCGCGGCTACATGAAAATCATTTCCCTTGCGCCGGAGGTGCTGTAATGGCCCAGACAAAGCTTAAAATAAAAAAAGGCGACCAGGTTGTCGTCATCACCGGCCGCGACAAAGGCGCCAAGGGCGAAGTCCTGGAAGTGATGCCGACCGACGCGAAACTGCTGGTGAAAGGCGTGAACACCGCCAAGAAGCATAACAAGCCAAGCCAGGCGAACCCGCAGGGCGGCATTGTAACGATCGAACGCCCGATCCACGTATCCAACGTGGCCCTGGCCGATCCGAAAACCGGCAAGCCGAGCCGCGTCGGGTACAAGGTGCAAAAAGACGGCGCCAAAACCCGCGTTGCCCGCGCATCCGGCCAAACGGTTGAATAAGGAACGAAACGATGACAGCGCGTTTTAAAGAACGGTATGACACCGAAATCAAGCCGGCCCTGATCAAGAAGTACGGGTATAAAAACCCGCTTCAGGCGCCGAAGCTGGAAAAAATCGTCCTGAACATGGGCGTAGGCGAAGCCACGGGCAACCGGGCCTTCATCGACGCGGCTGTGCAGGACCTTGCAAAAATCGCCGGCCAGAAGCCGCTGATCACCCGCGCCCGCCAGTCCAACGCATCGTTCAAGGTGCGTGAAGGCATGGCCATCGGCGCGAAGGTTACGCTGCGCGGCGACCGGATGTATGAATTCCTGGATCGCCTGGTGACCATCACCATGCCTCGCATCCGCGACTTTCGCGGCATCAACGGTAAAAGCTTCGACGGCCGCGGCAACTACGCGATGGGCATGAAAGAACACATCGTGTTCCCGGAAATCGAATACGACAAGGTCGATAAGGCCCGCGGTCTGGATATCATCATCTGCACCACTGCCAAAACCGACGATGAGGCACGCGAATTGCTGAAAGGCTTCGATATGCCGTTCCGCTCCAACGAAGGAAAGCAGTAAACCATGAGTGAAAAACTTACCGCAGGGCAGGTTTACAAGGGTCTTTTGGCAGAAATTGTTTTTGCCGTATTCGATCCCCGTGGATACATCAAAATAAAACAAGATATTAAAGAACTTGAAAAACAACTTGATGAATCCACGACAAGGGCAAATGAAGTGCTAGAAAAATCTCGTCAAGATTGCGCCAACAGAATGTTAGATGTTTCTGGACCAAATTAAGTCACGAACAAGAAAGAACGAAGGACTAAAAAATGGCAAAGACCTGTTCGGTAGAACGCAACAAGAAACGCGAGCGCATGGCAAAGAATCATGCCGCCCGCCGCGCCCGCCTGAAAGACATCGTGAAGAATCGCGATGTTGCCCCGGAAGACCGCTTCCAGGCGATGCTGACGCTGGCCGAAATGCCGCGCAACGGCGCCAAAACACGGGTCCATAACCGTTGCGCCCTGACAGGCCGCAGCCGCGGTTATTTCCGCAAGTTCAACCTGTGCCGTAACAAGCTGCGCGAACTGGCTTCGCTTGGCGAGTTGCCCGGCGTAACAAAATCCAGCTGGTAAGAAAAGGAGGATATCGCAATGTCCATGAGTGATCCCCTCGGCGATATGTTGACCCGCATTCGTAACGGTCAACAAGCGAAAAAAGCCGTCGTGAAATGCCCCACATCCCGCCTCCAGAACGCCGTTCTGGACGTGCTGATCCGTGAAGGCTATATCCGCGGTTATAAAGCCGAAGCGAACGAAAACAATATGTCGGAAACCATTATTGATTTGGGCTACGACAACAACGAGCCGGTCATCCGGGAAATCAACCGCGTGTCGAAGCCTGGCCGCCGGATTTATTCCAGCGTCTCCGGCCTGCCGCGTTTCTACAACGGCCTTGGCATCACCATCGTCTCGACGCCGAAGGGCGTCATGTCCGACAATGAAGCGCGTGCGCAGAATGTCGGCGGCGAAGTGCTGTGCCAGGTATACTGACCGGGTAAAGAAGGATAAAGACAATGTCTCGTATAGGTAAAAATCCGGTGTCCGTGCCGAAAGGCGTAACGGTCGAAGTCGCAGGCCAGACGGTGAAAGCCAAGGGTCCGAAGGGCGAACAGTCCTATAAGGTCAGCGATCTGGTTTCGGTTGCGATGGAAGACGCTGAAGGCGGCGCGAAACAACTGCGCCTCGCCGCCCGTGCGGATGACCGTGTGTCCCGCACCCAATGGCCGACCGACCGCGCCAATATCAAGAACATGATCCAGGGCGTGGCCGAAGGCTATACCAAAAACCTGGAAATCCAGGGCGTCGGTTACAGGGCGAACCTGCAGGGCCAGACTCTGGTGATGTCGCTGGGCTATTCCCACGAAATCCGGTTCCCGGTGCCGAAAGGCATCACGATCACGGTTGATAAACAAACCAAGATCACTGTTGCCGGCAACAACAAGAACGAAGTCGGCCAGGTGGCCGCCAACATCCAGTCCTACCGTCCGCCGGAGCCTTACAAGGGCAAGGGCATCCGGTACGAAGGTCAGTTTGTGTTGCGTAAGGAAGGCAAGAAGAAGTGACGGTTTGCTAAGGCGCAAAGCGCCTTAGCCAAACCGTCATCCCGGATAGCGAGGCGCAGCCGAGCGTAGTCCGGGATCCGGAATAAAAAAGAGCGGCTTCGCCGCACATTATTAAAGCCGGATCCCCGCCTGCGCGGGGATGACGGTAGAGAGAAAGACGAGAAGGAAGACAAAAATGGCCAGACAACATAACGCGAAAAGCCGCCGCACCTACCGCACGCGCAATAAACTGCGCGCGGTCAACACGATGCGTTCCGGCCTGATCGAATCCCGCCCGCGCTTGTCCGTGCACCGCACGAACAAGCAGATTTACGCGCAGGTGATCGACGATCTGCAGGGCGTAACCCTGGCCGCCGCGTCCTCTCTGGACAAGGATCTGAAGCTGGAAAAAGGCTCTGACAAGGATGCCGCCACGAAAGTGGGCAAGCTTCTGGCCGAGCGCGCCAAAAAAGCAGGCGTCAGCAAGGTACAGTTCGACCGTGGCAGCTTCCTGTATCACGGCCGCATCAAGGCAATCGCAGAAGGCGCCCGTGAAGGCGGCCTGGAATTTTAAAGGTATTGGAAGGTAGAAAACATGGCACGTGAAGCACAACAACAGCAGGAACCAGGCCAGCGCCGCGGCAAACGCGAACCCCGCGAAGGCGGCCGGGATCGTGGTGACAGCCGCGAAAAGCGCGAAGAAAGCGAACTGATCGAAAAGCTGGTCGGCATCAACCGCGTTGCCAAAGTGGTGAAAGGCGGTCGCCGTTTCGGTTTCGCCGCGCTGATGGTTGTGGGCGATGGCCGTGGCCGCGTCGGTTTCGGCACAGGCAAAGCCCGCGAAGTGCCGGAAGCTGTCCGCAAGGCGACTGAAGACGCCAAAAAACACATGATCCGCGTCCCGCTGCGCGAAGCCCGCACGCTGCACCATGACACGTTCGGCCGCGACGGCGCAGGCCGCGTCTGGCTGCGTTCCGCCCCGCAGGGTACTGGCATCATTGCCGGCGGTCCGCTGCGCGCCGTGTTCGAAGCTCTGGGAATCCAGGACGTCGTGGCAAAAGCCATTGGCTCCAACAACCCGCATTCGATGGTCAACGCAACCTTCGCCGCGCTGAAGCAGATGCAAAGCCCCCGTCAGGTGGCCGCACGCCGCTCGAAAAAGGTCGGCGACATCATCACCAACCGCGAAGCCGCCCGCGGCGCCGCTGAAAAAGCCGCCTCCACTGAAACCGAGGAATAAGAACCATGGCTGAAGAAAAAGCAGCAGCAACCAAAAAAGCTGCCCCGAAAAAGGAAGCCGCCGCCAAGGCCGCGCCTAAAAAAGAAACCGCGGCCAAGGCTGAAAAAGCCCCGGCGAAAAAAGCCGCTGCGCCGAAATCCGGCAAGACCGTAAAGGTCACGCAAACCGGTTCGCCGATCGGCCGCACCCCCGACCAGCGCCAGACGCTGATCGGCCTGGGCCTGAACAAAATGCACAAGAGCCGCGTGCTCGAAGACACGCCGTCCGTGCGCGGCATGATCAACAAGGTCAAGCATCTCGTCAAAGTGGAAGATGCAGCCTGACGGTTCGCAGTGAACAGTTTGCAGTTCACAGACTGACTGCAAACTGAAAACTGTAAACTGATAACTGGAGAAAGCGACATGAAACTGAACGAACTGAAACCCAATGAAGGCGCGACCAAAAACCGCATGCGCGTTGGTCGCGGTATCGGCTCCGGCAAGGGCAAAACCGCAGGGCGCGGCGTAAAAGGCCAGAAGGCGCGCACAGGCGTGTCCGTCAAGGGCTTTGAAGGCGGCCAGACACCGCTGCATCGCCGCCTGCCGAAACGCGGCTTCAAAAACATCTTCGGCAACGATCTTGTCGAAGTCACGCTGGGCCGCCTGCAAAGCGCGGTGGACGCGAAAAAACTGGAAGCCGGGAAGGCTGTCGATGCCGAGGCGCTGGTCGCCGCCGGCGTCATCCGCCGCAAACGCGACGGTATCAAGCTGATCAACACCGGCACGCTGAAAAGCAAGCTGAACCTCACCGTTTTCGGCGCGACCAAAAGCGCGATCGAAGCGGTTGAAAAAGCCGGCGGCAAAGTCTCCATCCTGCCCGCCAAGGAAAACAAACTGGCCACCGCCGCGCGCAAGGGCAGCAAAGGCCCGAAAAGCCGAAACAAAGGGCGGGCTGGAAAGACCGAAGAATAAGATTTCAAAAACCGCCCTTCAGGGCGGTTTTTTTTATCCTGTCCGATTTAATATTCCTGTCACCCTTCGCTGCGCTCAGGATGACAGGAATATGGACGCTGAAATTTTACTATACCGATGCTTCCCCCATTGCATCCGCCCGCTTAGTTCACTATGTATGATCTTTCTGATTTTTATGCCAAGACTGGGTAAGGAACACGTATGCCATCCGCCGTTGAACAACTTGCGAAAAATGCCAACTGGGGCGCATTGTCCAAAGCCACTGAGCTGAAACAGCGTATCCTGTTCGTGCTGGGCGCCTTGCTGGTGTATCGCCTCGGCACCTATATCCCGATCCCCGGCATCGATCCGCATATCTGGAACGATATTTTCTCTAAAAAGGGCGGCGGCATCCTCGACATGTTCAACATGTTCTCGGGCGGCGCGCTCAAGCGCATGACGATTTTCGCGCTGAACATCATGCCCTATATCTCCGCCTCCATCATCATGCAGCTGGCGACCGCGCTGTCGCCCCAGCTGGAAGCGATGAAAAAGGAAGGAGAGGCGGGCCGTATCCGCATCAACCAGTACACGCGCTACCTGACCGTGCTTCTGGCCGTCATCCAGGCTTACGGCCTGGCCGTCGGTCTTGAGAATTTAAGCGGTTCCGCAGGTTCGGCCGTGATGAACCCCGGTATCTATTTCCGCATCTCCACCGTCATCACCATTGTCGGCGGCACGGTGTTTCTGATGTGGCTGGGCGAACAGATCACCCAGCGCGGCATCGGCAACGGCACATCGCTGATCATTTTCGCCGGTATCGTCGCCAACCTGCCGCTGGCCATTGCCAGCGTGCTGGAACTGGGCCGCCAGGGCCAGTTCAGCGTGATCACCCTTCTGGCCATGGCCCTGATGGTGGTGGGCGTGATGGCCTTTATCGTGTTTATGGAACGGGCGCAGCGCCGCGTCGTGGTGCAATACCCCAAACGCCAGGTCGGCAACCGCATGTTCATGGGCGACCAGAATTTCATCCCCCTGAAACTCAACACCTCGGGCGTGATTCCGCCGATTTTTGCCTCCTCCCTGCTGCTTCTGCCCTTGACCATTATCGGCTTCAGCGGCGCCGAAGGGGGCGATATCACGGCCATGATCTCGCGTATCCTGGCCCATGGATCGCTGACCTATATGCTGTCCTATGCCGGCCTGATCGTGTTTTTTGCCTTTTTCTACACGGCGGTCGTCTTCAACCCGCAGGAAAATGCCGAGCATCTGCGCCGCTACGGCGGCTTTATCCCGGGCATCCGCCCGGGGTCGCCTACGGCGGATTACCTGGATTTCGTGCTGACCCGGATCACCACGCTGGGCGCTCTTTACCTTGTGTTAATCTGTATGCTGCCTGAATTGCTGATTTCCAAATATCACATGCCTTTTTACTTCGGCGGGACGTCGCTTTTGATCGTGGTATCTGTTACAATGGATACGATA
Organism: Alphaproteobacteria bacterium; assembly: GCA_044220535.1. Classification (GTDB taxonomy): domain Bacteria; phylum Pseudomonadota; class Alphaproteobacteria; order Micavibrionales; family Micavibrionaceae; genus JBDHTS01. The sequence continues at coordinate 6,488 of JBGAQU010000005.1, forward strand.
GCGCAGGTCCATTCCCATCTGATCGCGCATCAGTATGAGGGCCTGCTGAAGAAATCGAAATTGCGAGGAAATCGTTGATGAACGTCATTTTTTTCGGTCCCCCCGGCGCCGGCAAGGGAACACAGTCGAAAATCATGGAAGACGGCTACGGCCTGAAACAGCTTTCCACCGGCGATATGCTCCGGGCTGAAGTCGCCAGCGGCTCTCCGCTGGGCCGCCAGGTCATGGTGCTGATGGATAAGGGCCAGCTGGTCTCCGACGATATCGTCATCGAACTGATCGCCCAGACGGTCGATTCGCCTGATTGCGCCCATGGCGTGATCTTTGACGGCTTCCCCCGCACCATCGCCCAGGCCGAGGCGCTCGACAAAATGCTGGCCGATCGCGGCCAGCGCATCGATCTGGTCTTGGAACTGCAGGCGGATGATGAGGAACTCTTGAAACGCGTCGAAAAACGCGCCCGCCAGGAAGGACGCTCGGATGATACGTATAAAGTCCTACGCACCCGCATGGCGCTCTATCGCGATTACGCCATGAAAGTCCTGCCCTATTATGAACAGCAGAACAACGTCATCGCCCTGGACGGCCGCAAATCCATCAGCGAAGTCACCGACGATATCCGCAGTATTCTGCAAAATCATGGTTTCCGTCCGCTGCCATCCCAGGGCGCATCGCACGGATAATTGAATCTCTCCATCTTTCATCCCGGCGAAGGCCGGGATCCACTTTTCTGAAGCATGTGGAATCCATAGCATTGCGCTTGGATCAAGCGTGGGTTTTGGCCTTCGCCGGGATGACGTGGAGGGAGCGGAATTTGAACTAGATTGATATTTTATGTTGATATAATTATAAAAACTGTGATTAAATGTAGCCTACAACAAAATCAGGTGTTCAATGGCAGCTTCAGCACGTTTCAATATTATCACTGACCCAATAAACAAATTGTCTGAAATGCGTGAAATCGAATTGGGAGCTGTTTCCCATGTTCGCTGGATGCAAGGATCCAAAGCTTTTAATCTGGTTTCTCAAGGTGGCAGAAATTATCTTGTTAACGAAGACGTTGGGTCTATTATAAATAAATTCCAGGTTGCTGGTATAGAAACCATTGTTCTTGAAGACGCGGAAAAAGATGACGAGCCGATGATTATCCCGACGCATCAAATTGTTAGGCAAAAATGGGATGGGCGGTTTACAACTATTCGTGTTGGTATTTCTGAGCCACGTGAACTGCTGGCCCGTAACAATCCATTAAATTTGAAAATTGAGCCCTGATAATTATTTACATAACATAATAAAAACTCCATTTATTCCCAGTTTTTTAGATTGACGCAAACCCGCCAAATCCCTATAGTCCGCGCATCTTTATGCATTTGCATTGGTATATCCGATAGAAACGCCTTGAACCACAAGGCTTTTTAACCGAAAACAACCTGGCTCTTCATAAAGTGGTATACGAACTGGCATTACGGTTCGGTTGGAAATCATACGAAAAGGAACGACTACATGGCACGTATCGCTGGCGTGAACATTCCGGACAACAAACGCGTCCCGATCTCGCTCACCTATATTCACGGCATTGGCCGCCCCACCGCCTTCCAACTCTGCGCCACACTGGGCATCGATACCCAGCGCCGCATGAAGGACCTGACGGAAGATGAGCTGAACGCCATCCGTAAGGAAATTGAAGCCAATTACACCATCGAAGGCGATCTGCGCCGCGAAACCGCGATGAGCATCAAGCGCCTGATGGATATGCGCTCTTATCGCGGCCTGCGCCATCGTTCCGGCCTGCCGGTCCGCGGACAGCGCACCCAGACCAACGCCCGCACCCGCAAGGGCCCGGCGAAACCGGTCGCAGGCAAAAAGGATGCACCGAAGAAGTGACGGTTTGCTTAGGCGCTCCGCGCCTTAGCCAAACCGTCATCCCCGCGAAGGCGGGGATCCAGGTGCCCCACAGAATTCAGGAATAAGGAACAAAACCATGGCAAAACCAGCCACCGCTGCAAAAGTAAAAAAGAAAGTCCGGAAGAACATCACCGCGGGCGTGGCCCACGTGAATTCCAACTTCAACAATACGATGATCACCATCACCGATGCCCAAGGCAACGCGGTGTCCTGGTCGTCCGCCGGCATGATGGGCTTCAAGGGCAGCCGTAAATCGACGCCTTACGCCGCCCAGGTCGCCGCCGAAGACGCAGGTCGCAAGGCCCAGGAACACGGCATGAAAGAACTGGAAGTTCTGGTGAAAGGCCCCGGTTCGGGCCGTGAATCCGCACTCCGCGCGCTTCAGTCGGTCGGCTTCACCATCCGCTCCATCCAGGACGTGACGGCGATCCCGCACAATGGCTGCCGCCCGCGCAAACGCCGCCGCGTTTAATTGGAATTTGAGTGTAATAATGAGCAAAGGAATAACCTCAAACTTTAATGGTCTTACGCCAATTGTTGCGGCTGGATTATTTTTGTTTGTGGGTGCTGAAATTGCTGCAGAGTTCAACGCGATTGCAGACAACCTCGTTAATAATGCTTTCTACACAGGTCTGGCAATGACGGCTATTGGCCGAATTTGCCAGATTTGAAACGACTTCCAGTAACCAGAGGCCGGCTAAGAACCGGATGACGTTAACCCAAGAAAGGACTACGACCTTGATACAGAAAAACTGGCAGGAACTGATTAAACCGCAAAAAGTGCAGATCGAGCGCGGATCGAGCGCGAAGGCCGGCGGCAAAATTGTTGCAGAACCTTTAGAGCGCGGCTTCGGCCTGACGCTGGGTAACGCCCTGCGCCGTATCCTCCTGTCCTCGCTGCAAGGCGCGGCTGTGACCTCGGTCCAGATCGATGGCGTGCTGCATGAATTCTCCTCCATCGAAGGTGTTCGCGAAGATGTCACCGACATCATCCTGAACATCAAGGCGATCGCCGTGCGCATGCATGTCGAAGGCCCGAAACGCATGCGCCTGCACGCGGAAGGCCCATGCGAAGTGACGGCTGGCATGATCGAGGCTGGCGCCGACATCGAAATCATGAACCCCGACCTGGTCATCTGCACGCTGGATAAGGGCGCGAAGCTGAACATGGAAATGACCGTCAACACCGGCAAGGGTTACCGCCCGGCCGCCGCCAACCGCCCGGAAGAAGCGCCCGTCGGCCTGATCCCGGTCGACTCTGTGTTCTCGCCCGTCCGCAAAGTCTCCTACGAAGTGGAAGACACCCGCGTCGGCCAGATCACCGACTACGACAAGCTGACCCTGACTGTTGAAACCAACGGCGTGATCACGCCTGAAGATGCTGTAGCCTATGCCGCCCGCATCTTGCAGGATCAGCTGCAGGTCTTCATCAATTTCGAGGAGCCGAAAGCGGCCACCGCCTCGGAAGAAAAAGAAGAACTGCCGTTCAACAAAAACCTGCTGCGGAAAGTCGACGAACTCGAACTCTCCGTGCGCTCGGCCAACTGCCTGAAGAACGACAACATCGTTTATATCGGCGACCTGGTTCAGAAATCCGAGGGCGACATGCTGCGCACCCCGAACTTCGGCCGCAAATCGCTGAACGAGATCAAGGAAGTGCTGACCGCCATGGGCCTGCATCTCGGCATGCAGGTTGAGGGCTGGCCGCCAGAGAACATCGAAGACCTGGCCCGCCGGGTTGACGAGCCGTTCTAACATGACGGACCGTCGTGAACAGGCCAACGCCTTAAAAAGCATTTTGCAAAGTCAATTTGGTGATGCTGTAGGCACAGTTGATTTTCGTGGCGGACGTGGAACGATGAAAAATGTTTTCATTGTGGGTTTTAATCGAACACTCAGTGAAGACGAAACAAAAAGAATACCTGCCCGGCACGAAGGATACGCGATTATTCCAGAGCGCCAAAAACCGGGTAGGGTTTTTGGTTAGGGACATTCCGTCCCACACCGCAGGTGATGCAAAACATGCCAGCGGATAATGAAATGGATCCGCCGCGGCGGTCCGCAGATGAAAGAGAAGGACGCTACACATGGATTCAGGTCTGAAACAACGCAAACTTGGCCGTAAAAGCCAGCACCGCCTGGCGATGTTCGCCAACATGGCAACCGCGCTGATCAAGCACGAGCAGATCGTCACGACTTTGCCGAAAGCAAAGGAACTGCGTCCGTTCGTCGAGAAAGTGATTACGCTCGGCAAAAAGGGCGGTCTCGCCAATCGCCGCCGCGCGATCTCGATCGTCCGTGACGAAGCGCAGGTCGAAAAACTGTTCTCCGTCCTGGCTGACCGTTATGCCAAACGCAATGGCGGTTACTGCCGCGTCATGAAAGCCGGTTTCCGCTATGGCGACGCCGCGCCGATGGCCGTCATCGAACTGGTCGACCGCGATACGTCCGCTAAAGGCCTGGACTCCGGCCCGGTCAATTTCGTCGACAGCGAACATGAGGAAGCCGCGAAAGCCGCTCCGAAAAAAGCAGCCAAAGGCCCTGCCAAAAAAGCCGACAAAAAGCCGGCTGCCAAAGCTGAAGACGGCGAAGACAAGCCAAAAGCCAAAGCATCCGCAAAGCCCAAGGCCGACGCTGAAAAAGCAAAAAAGAAACCGGCCAAGGAAGGCTGATCCTACAAACAGTTTTAAAAAGCGGGCTTCGGCCCGCTTTTTTATTGGTTTGACAGGCTGCCGTTTGCCAACCATTCTTTGAAGAATGAAAACCGAAAAAACGGTCATTCCGCCGACAAATTCCCATTTCACGCTCAATCTTATCGCGGGCGCTGCTTTTTTCTGCGTGGTTTTTTGTTTTACAGGACGCGGGTTTGATATTTTAAACCTGATCCTCTGTGGCCTTGCGTTCTCAAGCGTCATTCTGATTTTAGGTGAAATCTATATATTGAAATCACCATGGCGGCCCCGGGTCGGCCTGATACCACGGGGTTCATTCAATCCTTCAAGGATCGGGATCAAATTGCTGGCTTTCTTTGTAACGTTGGCCGGATGCGTGCTTTTTTACAGCCTTCTACCCCCGGATCTGGCGCAGCCATATCATCGCTTCGTGAATGTGTTTCTGCAGGCCATGCCGTTCATTGTCGCAGGCGGCGCAGTATACATCGCCCTTATGGATTCCCGTTTTGAAAATCCGCATGACGGTCTGTGGCATTTCGGCGTTTTTTTGCTGGGGCGCTGGAAACAATGCGATAGCCAAAGCCTGCGCATATATATTCAATCTGTATTCTTGCGCGCATTTTTTATTCCGTTGATGTTTGAATTTTTACTGAGCCTTCTGACCTCCGTGATCTCGGATCCTGAAACACTAATCGCAAAAGATGCCGGTCAGGTCATGCAGTCCGGGTCCGCCGGCTTGTTGATATGTTTGCTGCGCGCCTATTTTTTCTTTCTGGTTGTCGATGTTCTGTTCGCAACGCTGGGCTATGCCTTGGCCTTCCGGTCACTGGATACGGATATACGCTCGGTCGAACCTACCTTGCTGGGCTGGGTGGTGTGTATGATTTGTTATGCGCCCATTTTTGATATGGTCATGGCGCCCTATGTTTTTTCCGCCCTGTTTGAAAATCCGCAATGGTATGAATGGCTGTCGGGCCATTCGGCAGCGCTGGCTGTCTGGGGCGCCGCCGCCATCATCGCCATGGGCCTGGAAGCCATGACCACTGTCAATTTCGGCATGCGGTTTTCCAATCTGACCTATCGCGGCATTGTAACCGGGGGCTTGTTCCGTTTTACCCGTCATCCGCAATATGTGTGCAAGATGGTGAACCGTTTTCTTGTCTACATGCCGTTTTTAAGCCTGCATGGCGTAGCCGGTATTACAGTTTCCATGATTTCATTTTTGGCGATGTGCATCATCTATTTCCTGCGCGCGCGGACGGAGGAAAATCATTTGTCCCGCTACCCGGAATATGTGGCCTATGCGAATTATATAGAAGAAAACGGAATCTTCAGGTGGGCAGGGCGGGTGCTGCCGTTCTTAAGGTTTTCGGAACAGCGCGCACAGGCGCACAGGATTTTTTAAATCAGCCGATACCGGGCTTTAAAAGAGCCAGCACGGTCGTATGCACGGGTTGCGGGCGATGGCTCAGTTCCTTGCGATCAAACCCAACCTCAATACCGTCGGCGTTCATGCGCCACAATGTTATGCAGTGCGGCTTTCTTCTCTGCAATTCGATCTTCAATATTTCAAGCGGACTTTCCAAATTGGATGGCACTTTAATATAGGAACATTCCCCGTCATGACGAACATTTGCGAAGGCAGGTTGCAGCTGGATCATGAAATCGCGTGTCATTTTTATCAATCCTAAAGGGGCTTATAGGTCAGGCCGAGTTTTTCAGCCGCCTTGATGTTTGAAAGCGGGATCGGTTTTTCAAAAACTGCGGTCAGGCCAGCCCCTTCATAATAAACGGCAAGCGGCAATGTATTGAATACATGCGAAATATGTGATCCAGGAGCCGGGCGTGGTTCAAAATGATAGTTGTAGGTATCGATACGTTCCAATCCTTGCGACAAAAGCGCTTGTTCATCTCCAGGATTTAAAAAATCTTCAAGCACAAAAAACTTGGCGCCCACAAAAGCCCCTTTTATTCCGTTTTCCGCAAGGGTTGCAGCGAGCGTATCAATCGTTTGCCCGTTTAATTTAAAAACCGCGTCGGCATTCCGGCCGATCGCGCGCGCATGCAGGGTGATCAGTTCTTCATAGAGTGCTTGATTGGTAATATTGTGCAGGCCGGAAGCGTTCTTTAAAACCGTGCTGATTTCGAACGCAATATCGGAATCCCGGTCCAGGGAAAGGCCCTGCCGCCATGCTTCCAGTTGATTTGGCCTGACAAATGGGCCATTTGCACCGGCTTTTGTTAGGAACTGCACACCTGCGGCGCCTAAGGAATGTGTATGCAATGAATCATCCATATGAATCTCCTTTGCCAGAATTAAACATAAAATATGGAAAAATCAATAAAAGAATGATGTGTCTTGCAGTTAAAATATGGATCTCATTGATTGCGTTCATCAATTGTTCTAATTCTATTGCATGGCTGATTTGTTTCAAACCGAAGCGGCAATCCCGGATGCGCCGCGCCCGCTCGCCGATCTCCTGCGTCCGCAAAGGTTGGAGGAGATCGTAGGTCAGGATCACCTGGTCGGGCCGGACGGCCCCTTGCGCAAGCTGATCCAGCGTGGCCGCTTGCCGTCCATGATCCTGTGGGGTCCGCCCGGTTGCGGCAAGACGACGCTGGCAAGGATTTTGTCCGGCCATACCGATCTGCAGTTTGAACAAATCTCTGCGATTTTCTCCGGCGTTGCCGATTTAAAAAAACTCTTTGAACAGGCCCGCATCCGCAGGCAGAAGGGCGCGGGCACGCTGCTGTTCGTCGATGAAATCCACCGTTTCAACAAATCGCAGCAGGACGCTTTCCTGCCGGTGGTGGAGGACGGCACCATCACCCTGATCGGCGCGACCACCGAAAACCCGTCTTTCGAATTGAATTCGGCCTTATTGTCGCGCTGCCAGGTCTTCGTGCTGAAACGTCTGGACGACGCGGCGCTGGACGGGTTGCTGCAACGGGCGGAAAGCCATTACGGGCGGGTATTGCCCTTGTCGCCCGAAGCGCGCGAAGCCTTGAAAGCCATGGCGGACGGCGATGGGCGCTATGCGCTGACCATGGCGGAACAGGTGCTGACGGAGGTGGAAGAGGGCCGGGCGTTGGATATCGCCTCTCTGTCCGGTCTGGTGCAGAAACGCGCGCCGCTCTACGACAAAAAAGACGACAGCCATTATAACCTGATCAGCGCCCTGCATAAATCCGTGCGCGGGTCCGACGCCGATGCCGCGCTCTACTGGTTCTGCCGCATGCTGGATGGCGGGGAAGACCCGCGCTACATTGCCCGCCGCATGACGCGCATGGCGGTGGAGGATATCGGCCTCGCGCAGCCGGACGCGTTGCAGATGTGCATCAATGCCTGGGAAAATTACGAACGGCTGGGCAGTCCCGAAGGCGAGCTGGGTCTGGCCCAGGCGCTGATCTACCTTGCCACCGCCCCCAAATCGAACGCGGCCTATATGGCGTATAAGGCGGCGAGGCGCAGCGCGCAGGAGACCGGCTCCCTGATGCCGCCCATGCATATCCTGAACGCGCCGACGAAAATGATGAAATCCATGGGCTATGGCAAGGATTATGCCTATGACCCCGATACGCCGGAAGGCTTCTCCGGCCAGAATTATTTCCCCGACGGCATGGATCGGCAGGATTTTTATGACCCGGTCGAGCGCGGTTTTGAACGGGAAATCCGCAAACGGCTCGATTACTGGAAAGGGTTAAGAGAAAGTAAAAAATCGGGATAGAAACACTGGAGGAATTTTGCCACAATTGGGTGAGAAAATAAGTCGACAGGACAAACCAAGAATGGATGCCGCCATGTTCCGCACAGCTCTGCGCCTAAGCATATTATCCGTGGCCTTTACTGCATATATTCATCCCGCCAATGCAGGCTTGCTGGACAGGTTTGCATCTCCCACCTTCGCCTCGTCCAAGGGCGTGATTTCCTCAACCTCTGCGGCTGAAGCCAAAACACCGGGCACAACCGCGCTTCCCGTTTACAGCTCCGCCGAAAACATGAAACCGGTAGAGGTCAAGAAAACCGATGTCAAAGAATCCGAAACCCCGTCGGTGCCCGATGCGGTGAAGGCGGCCGGCGATGCGCACGGCTCAGCCGCCGTAAAACCTCCGGCGTCCGGCACGGCGCTGGTCCGTATCATTGACGGCACGACATCCGGCGTGGACGTTAAAATCAATGGCAAGAGCTACAGCGCCGCTGCGGGCAGCATCGGCAAATACTATAGCATGCCGCTTGGCACGGTTGAGGCCGTTAACGGCAGTGAAAGAACATCCTTCAACCTGTCCTCCGGCGGCATGTATTCCATTCTGGTCGGTCAAGGAAAGTTTGAATCCAGGCAGGAACCTGCGCTTGATCCCAATAAAGCCCAGTTTGTTCTGATCAACCTCAGCGGTGCGCCGGGCGTCAGCATTAAAACGTCCGCAGGCGCCGCCAGCGATGTCGGCCCCGCCCAGCCGGGCGCTGTTGCCACGTCCCAGATCAACCCCATCAATGTGACGCTGGGCGTTTATGATGGTAATTCGACGCTTCTTGCGACGCTGACTGGCCTGACCTTGGAAAAGGGTGCAGCCTATACGGTTCTCGTCTATCCCGGCAGCGGCGGCAAAACCGTGGTCACCTATGCCAAGGCCGTTGGCGGTTGAACACAGCTGCCGACCTGATCGCGCGGCTGGAACGCCACGCCGCACGGCATGAAACCGAACGCGTATCGGCCTTGCGTGTAACGGATCTGATCCGTTCCGCGCCACGCTGTTTCCACCGCGATCATTTCAACCCTGGCCATGTCACAGGCTCCGCATTGTTGATCAGCCGCGATGGAACCAGGGTTTTAATGAATCATCACGGCACGCTGGATAAATGGATCTGTTTCGGCGGCCATGCCGATGGGGAAATGGACATCGCCAATGTCGCCCTGCGTGAATTACAGGAAGAATCCGGTATTACGGATGTCGCCTTCGTCATGAACGATATCTTCGATGTTGATATCCACCCGATCCCGGCCAACCCGAAAAAATCCGAACCCGCGCATGAACATTTCGACATACGCTTTCTGTTCCGCGTCACTGGCAACGAAAACTTCGCCGTCAGTGATGAATCCCACGCCATGAAATGGTGCGCATATGATGAGGCTCTGCTTCTGGCGGGGGATGACAGCATGCGAAGGCTGTTGCAAAAGTGGAATGTCCTCAGATAAAGGGCAGTTTATTTAGTTTAAGGCCTTGATTAAGAGGGGAAAATCCTTGGATAAATCCGCCTTTTCCTGTACATACACTCCATGAATACAATACTCGCCATAGGCCTTGGCGGCGGCATCGGGGCGCTTCTGCGGCATTCCCTTAACGGGGCGGTCACGGGTTGGCTTGGCACGGGATTTCCTTATGGAATTATGCTGATCAATATCCTCGGCTCTCTTATCATGGGTCTGCTGATCGGTATCTTTGCCCAGGCGGGCGAAATCCCGCAGGCCTGGAAGGCTTTCCTGACTGTTGGCATCCTTGGTGGCTTCACCACGTTCTCGACGTTTTCGCTGGATGCCGTCCTGCTGCTGGAACGCGGCGCGTATGGTGCGGCGGCTTTGTATATCGGCGGATCGGTGGCGTTGTCGCTGGGCGCATTGATCGCGGCCTTATGGGGAGTCCGTCTATGGCTGAGCTGAAAGACGCCCGCATTATCACCGTGCCTTTGTCCGATGACGGGCAGCGCCTGGACCGCTGGCTGAAAAAAGCCGTGCCGGAACTGCCCTACGGCCTGTCGCAGAAACTGATCCGCAAGGGTGCGATCAAGATCGATGGCAAAAAGGCGAAAGGGGACGCCAAACTCTCCGCCGGGCAACAGGTGCGCATTCCGCCTGTCGAAGACAAGCCCGAAACCGAAAGAACCGTACCAACCCTGAGCCGTGATGATGAAAAATTCATCAAATCGCTGGTGATTTACGACGACGGCGACGTCATCGCTTTCAACAAACCATCCGGTCTCGCGTCGCAGGGCGGCGGCGGCGTGGAATGGCACATAGATCATTATTTTCCGGCATTGGCGGATGAATTCGGTCAGATCCCGCGTTTGATCCATCGCCTCGACCGCGATACGTCCGGCGTCCTGCTCGCCGCCCGTTCGGCGGATGCGGTGCGGCGGCTGGGCAAGGCGTTTCGTGACCGCCGCGCAAAGAAAACCTATTGGGCCATCACGATTCCCGCGCCCACTGAAAATGACGGCCTGGTCAACGCGCCGATTTTAAAACCCGAAGGCCCGCATAAGGATCGTATGATCATCGGCAAGGGCGGCCAGCTGGCCTTGACCGATTTTTCCATCATCGAGCGCGCCGCCAAAAAAGCCGCGTTCGTCGCCTTTTCCCCGCGGACCGGCCGCACGCACCAGATCCGCGTTCACGCGTCGGATGTTTTGATGTGCCCGATCATGGGCGATGAAAAATACGGCGGCGCCGCCTGTTGGCTGGAAGGAATGGAGGGGCTGGCAAAACGCCTGCATTTGCACGCGCGGCAGCTGATCATCGCGCACCCGACGGTGGACAATAAAATCCTCACCTTCGTCGCGCCGTTGTCGGATGATCTGAAAGAAAGCTGGCAGACTCTGGGCTTCGATCCCAACAGCCGTGTCCAGCCCTTCAAGGATTAAAAAAACACTATGGTGATGTTTCGGGAAGATGAGCAACGCATGATCGCCGCCGAACGCGCGGCAGAAACCCGTTGGAAAAAAATCCTGCGGCGTGTCGTGAAATGGTCGCTGATTATTGGCGGCCTGTTTTTTTTGGTTCTTTTTATCTTGAGCGGCCTGGGTGGTAAAAGTGAATCCTTAAAAAAAGGTCTGGAACAATATTTGATGCAGTCTACAGGCCTGGTGCCTGTGGTTGGCACGTTAAATGGCATATTATTTTTTCCTGTCATGACGCTGGATGGGGATGCGATCGGCTTGTATAAGCCCATACCCAATGCCAAACCGGTCAAGGATCTTCCATTGCCGCATGGCGCCGAAGTCATATCGGTGGAACATTTTGATGTGGGTATGGCTTTTTGGGATATGTTTTTTGCGCGCCGCCTGATCCGTGCACTAAACGTAAAGAATCTTAAGTTTGAATCGGGGGCTATCGATAAGAGGCCCTTGCTTCTGCGCTCTGCCCGGCTGGATTTAAAAGCATATAAAGATGGACCAGCCCTGACGGTCGATGGACAATATGGCGATAAAGAAATGAAAGCCACGTTGCAGATGCAGCGTAAGGGCTTGTCCTACGGCATACCGGATGATGCGGATTTCAATGCCGCAATAGGCGATTTACGTTTTGCCGGCGTATTGAAAAAAGCAAAAAAAGGCGCGCACTGGACATTCACCCAATTTGGCAGGCCGGGCATAACGGCGGATTTGCACCTGCACTCCACTTTAAAACAAACCAATATGGATGTTGAAATTTATTATAATAAAAACACTGTATCGGTAAACGTGATCGCCAGGGACAAACAAGCCGTGAAAGGTGTAGTAAAAATATCCCGCCTGGATATTTCAGACAGCGCCCCTCTGGTCACACTTGCAGGCCAGATTGCGACCTTGTGGCCAGACACTAAGGTGGTCAAAGATTTTGTGACCGACATCGACATTGCAGAAATACAGGCGGACGGCAAAAATGCAGGCGCATTGTCTTTCCGCCTGCGTAAGGCCGGTTCCGCTCTTTCCGTCTATGATATCACCGGAACGATCGATGCAGAGAAAATCGGAAAATCTGAAGGGCAGATTGTCTTAATCAACCGTAATGATTTGAAGCTGTCTATCCTTGCTCATCCCGAATGCATGCAGGGAACGCTTGCCATCAAAGGCGATGATCTGGTTTTTGATCCGTTGATCATGGTATCGCCGAACGGGCGTCTGGCTGGCACAGGCAGGATCGGTACGCAATCCGTCAATGCCATGCTGAAACCTGTTTCCGGCAAGGGCTGTACGCCGTGAAACGCATTTATAAAACCGTAGCAGTGCATGATACCGGCAAAGGCTTTGAAATCCATCTCGATGGCCGCCCCGCCCGCATGCCCGGCGGGGATGTATTGCGCGCGCCGTCTGAAGGTTTGGCGCAGGCTATTGCCGATGAATGGGATGCGCAGGGCAACGATATCCTGCCGGACACCATGCCCCTGACCCAGATTCTCACTACGGCCCTCGACCGCGTAGTTTCAGAACGCCAGAACATGATGCGGCCCTTGATGGCGTTTCTCGATACCGATCTGCTTTGCTACCGCACCGCGCAGCCTGTCATTGCGCAACGCCAGGCCGCCGTCTGGGACCCGTGGCTGGACTGGTTTCATGGCGCGTATCAAATTTCCTTGAAAACCACCGACGATCTGCAGGCCTTGCGCCAGCCGGACCGCGCGCATGACATCGTGCGGTCTATCCTCGATGACATGGATCTTTATCGTTTCACCGTGATGCAGATTGTCACAGACCTGACGGGATCCTCGGTACTGGCCATGGCCTTCACCGGCGGCGCAATCACCCCGGACCAGGCCTATGAAGCCGCCAATGTTGACGAGATTTATAAAAGCGAAATCTACAACGAAGATTTCTATGGCGCCGCCCCGAACCAGCAGAAACGCAACGATGCGATGAAGCGGGATCTGCATGCGGCGCGTGAATTTTTGCATCTGTTGGGTCGATAAATACTGCAGCGCAAAAATTTTCTTGCGCGCTGTTTAAAGCTGTGGCACCCTGTCTATCCGTTTATCAACTGTGAGACAAACCCATGACGACTGGAATTGCATCCTCCGTCATCGGTCCTGTGAAACGAGTGCCGCTCTTCTAAAGCGGCTGTTTTTCCAAGGGCCCGGTGACTTTTAAAGTTAACCAAAGGGCCCTTTTCCCTTTTTCCATCAATGATTTGTGTAAGGAAATCTGATCCTTTTTCAAGGACAGGCTTGTATCGATCCATGAAAAAACAGATTCACTATAAAGACGTCTTTGCCTTCGCATGGCATTACTGGAAACGCAGGCCGAAAGCCGGCATGGCCGCTATGGCTTTGCTGGGCTTTGCCACCGCGCTGGATACGTTTGTGCCGGTCTATACCGGGCGCATCGTCGATACGCTGAGCAGTCACCAGGCGGGCGATACAGCCGCACTCGCAGATGCGTGGCATTACCTGCTCGTGTTCACGCTTCTGGTGTTCGGTTTCACCAGCATGCGGACCATTGCCATCTACACCTACAACTGGTGCGCCATCCGCGCGCTCTATGACATCGTGACCGAAGCGTTGCATAAGGTGCAGCGGTTCTCCGCCGACTGGCACGCCAACGCCTTCGCCGGCGGCACGGTGCGTAAAATCACGCGCGGTATGTGGTCCTTCGATGTGTTTGAGAACACGCTGTATATAGGCCTGTACCCGGCCATCATCATGATGGTGGGGATGACTGTGATGCTGCTGGTCCACCTGCCCATGGTCGGCCTGTTTGCGGCGTTTATGATCATCCTCAATTCCTGGGTCAGCATCTGGATGGCCATGAAAATGGCGCCGCGTTTCCGTGCCTCGGCGGAGGCCGACACGCAAGTCGGCGCGACGCTGGCCGATATCATGACCGGCATCCCGACCGTCAAATCTTTTGGCGCGGAAAAACGTGAAGACATCCTGTTCCATGAAGTCGCCACAGGCTGGCGGGCAAAGGCGATGTTCGCATGGCAATTGTCCGAAACCGCCAACGCTATTCGCGCTATCCTGCGCAACCTGACGCTGGTCGGCATGGTGACGGTCACCGTGATCATGTGGCGTGACGGCCAGGCCACGGCGGGCGATATTGCCCTGTCACTGACCAGCTTCTTCATCCTGGGCGGTTATTTGCGCGATATCGGCATGCATATCTCCAACCTCCAGAAATCGATATCGGAGATGGAAGACGTCACGGGCTTCTGGCGGCGCGTCGATGAAATCAACGACAAGCCCAATGCCCCGATGCTGAAAACCAAGGGCGGGGAGATTGTGTTCGACAAGGTGCGCTTCGCCTATGCCAATAGCGGCAGTGCCATCTATGACGATTTCTCCCTGACCATTCGCCCGGGTGAAAAAATCGCGCTGGTCGGCCACTCAGGCAGCGGCAAGTCGACCTTCGTCAAACTGCTGCAACGCATGTATGACGTGCAGGGCGGCGCCATCCGTATTGACGGTCAGGCCATCGATAGCGTAACGCAGGAATCCCTGCGCCATGCCATCGCCCTGGTGCCGCAGGAACCGGTGCTGTTTCACCGTGCCCTCGCGCGCAACATCGCTTATGGCAGGCCGGACGCGACGATGGACCAGATTGTGGAGGCTGCGCGCAAGGCCTATGCGGATGAATTCATTCAGTCCTTGCCGCAAGGGTACGACACCATGGTCGGCGAACGCGGGATCAAGCTGTCGGGCGGGGAACGCCAGCGCGTGGCGATTGCCCGCGCCATTCTGGCCGACGCGCCGATCCTGATCCTGGACGAGGCGACGTCTTCGCTGGATTCTGTGTCGGAACATATCATCCAGAAAGCGCTGGAAAACCTGGTGCAGGGCCGCACCACCATCACCATCGCCCACCGTCTGTCGACGATCCGCAAAGTCGACCGCATCCTGGTGTTTGACAAGGGAAGGATTGTAGAGCAGGGAACGCACGAAGAACTGATGGCCCGTGAAGGCTCCGGCTATCGTGCGCTGTATGAAATGCAGGTGCTGGGCCTGGCGGACGGATAAACGTTATAATTTTAATGTCATCCCGCAGCAAAGCGGAGGGATCTTCATTGGTTCCACAAGATCGCTATGTGGCATTATAGAAGATCCCTCCGCTTTGCTGCGGGATGACAATGTTTATAGGACTTTGAAAATCTAAAACCACTCTTTCACATTCCCCATCCTGTGCCCACGCAACGCACGGGACAGGCCTTTGGCGGCGCGGTAGATAAAATAAATCATGCTCGGCCCCATCGACACCAGGGAAACGACGGCCAGCAGCTTCACATTATCCGTCACCACAAACTGCCCGGTCAGCATCGTGTTGCTCATCTCCTCAATCGCGGCAAGGTCCAGCCTGCCGGACAAATAAAACCCGGCGGCGACAAATCCAATGGCAAAAAACAGAGACGATATCCAGAACGTGCGGATCAGATACGTCATATGGTTATGCACCAGACTCTCTTCACCATATTTCCGGCGCAGGCTATACGCGCTGAACATCACATAGAACAGCAGCAGGATTGCCACAACATTCAATGCAGGCAGTGGCACGCAGGAAAAAATAATCATGGCAACCATCGCCGCATAAACCCGGTTCACCTGCTTCTGTTCTTTTTCGGGAATAGACTGAAGAGTATTGTCCATGGAAGAGCCTTTCAGTTTAACGGATCGCTTTGATTTTAACCCCTGCCGCAGCCTTTATCCATGCCCTGTCCGCTGTGACGGCTTCAAGATCCATGGATTTTGCCGTGGCCAGACATGCGCGGTCGCCAAGGGATAATCCAAATTCTTTTGTCTGGCTGATCATGTCGCCTGCAATATGAGCGAGATTGGCATCGAATGGTATGACATTGCTGACCAATGTCGTCACCGCATCCAGCGCTTTATTGGCAGGGATGCCATGCAGCTTCAGATGGCCGATCATTTCGGCAAGGTTGACGGCTGAAATGACAGACCGGTCAAGAAGGTCTATGACTTTTTCTCCGCCCGGTTCATGATTCAGAACGGCAAGCAGGGCTGAACTGTCCAGAATAAACTCAGCCATTGTTATCGCGCTCGGCATCGTGCCGCCGTTCCGCGATCAGTTCATCGATAAGGGAAACACCTTCTTTTATATAAGGTTTCAAAAGTTGCCGCGCGCGCTCAACCCTCTGGCTGGCGGGGAAAATCCGCAATTCGCCCTCATCCAGCCTCAGAACCAGGCTGGCACCCGGCTTGATATTCAGTGCGCGTCTAACGGTCACGGGAATAACCACCCGTCCGCCATCCTGTAAAGTGGTTGTAAACTCTTCCATAAATCAATTATGACATAATTTGATAAAAATGGCAAGAAATGACATTTATGTCATTTTCAATCATCTTCTGCCAAACAGCTTCTCGATATCGTTCAGGGTCAGCTTGATCCAGGTCGGGCGGCCATGGTTACACTGGCCGGAGGAGGGAGTGGCTTCCATCTGGCGCAGCAAGGCGTTCATTTCCTCGGCGTTCAGGCGGCGGCCGGACCGCACCGACCCGTGGCAGGCCATGGTGGCGAGGATCAGGTTGATCCGGCTTTCCAGGCCCGACGCATCGCCATGCTCCGCCAACTCATCCGCCAGTTGCCGGATCAGCACGGGCACATTCGCCTTCCCGCTTAACAGGGCAGGGACGGATCGTACGGCGATGGATCCCGCGCCGAACGGCTCGATCTCCAGCCCCAGCCGCGCCAGTTCCGCTTGCCATTCCAGAAGGGCGGCGGCATCCGTATCCGGCAGGTCGACGATCTCGGGCGCCAGGAATCCCTGCTTTTCAATCCCGCGCTGCTCCATCTGCGCCTTGAAGCGTTCATAGACCAGGCGTTCATGCGCCGCGTGCTGGTCCACCATCACCATCCCGTCCGGCGTCTGGGCGATAATGTAATTCTCATGGATCTGCGCCCGCGCCGCGCCTAAAGGCCACGGATCGGTTTCCGGCTCTGCAGCCACGGCCACAGCCTCCGCACGCGCGGCAGGCTGATAGGCCTGGAAACTCCGCTCCGCCATACCAGGGCCGGACGGCGACGTCAAAAATGATCCCGTGCGCTGGGCCTCAAACGGCGTCACCGAAGGACGCTCCGTCTGAAACGCGCCCAGCGCCGCGAAAGACACCATGCCCGCCGTCCGCTGTCCGTCGCGCAGCAGCGCATGCTTGATGCCGCTGACGATCAGGCCGCGCACCAGCGCCGCATCGCGGAACCGTACTTCCGTCTTCGCCGGATGCACGTTCACATCCACCTCTTCAGGCGACAGCGTAACAAACAGCACCGCCACCGGATGCCGGTCGCGCGACAGCACATCGGCATAGGCGCCGCGCAAGGCACCCGCCAGCAACCGGTCCTTCACCGGGCGGCCATTGACGAACAGATATTGATGCTGCGCCGTCCCGCGGTCATAGGTCGGCAATCCTGCATAGCCATGCATTTTGATGCCTTCGCGATCCGCCTCCAGCACCATCGCGCTTTTGATAAAATCCCGCCCCAGTATGGCGGACAGCCGTCCGGCGAGATCGCCTTCGGGCAACGCAGGCAAAGTCATCACCGTCTTGCCGTCATGCGTCAGGCGAAACGCCACATGCGGGAAGCCCATGGCCAAGCGCGTGATCGCATCCTTCACCGCCGCATATTCCGCGCGGTCGTTCTTCAGAAATTTCAGCCGCGCAGGCGTCGCGTAAAACAGGTCCCGCACCTCCACCACCGTGCCCGAAGGCTGCGATGTCGGCACAGGTTCGCCCTTGACCCCGGCATCACAGCGGATGCTCCACGCATCCGTTGCCTCCGCCGGTCGCGACCGGATCGCCATGCGGCTGACCGACGCAATGGACGGCAAAGCCTCTCCGCGAAAGCCAAGGGTCTGGATATTGAGAAGATCACTGTCCGGCAATTTCGATGTGGCATGCCGGTCGAGCGAGGCGATCAGTTCCTCCCGGTCCATCCCGAACCCGTCATCGCTGACCTGGATCAGGGATTTGCCGCCATGGCCTAAATCGATATCAATCCGGCGCGCCCCGGCGTCGAGCGCGTTCTCCACCAGCTCTTTGACGGCGGCGGCGGGACGCTCGATCACTTCCCCCGCCGCAATGCGGTTGACCAGGGTTTCGGGCAGATGGCGGATACGCATAGGGGGGAGTTTAGAGGATCGGAGTGTGGAGGACTAGAGAAAACAGACGCTTTTCCAGTCTTCTATGGTACGGATCCATTCATCCATCAGTCGTCATCCCGGCCTTCGCCGGGATGACGTGGGGTGGTTTGGGCTGGCGTTATAGTCTCTTATTGAGACAGAACCCTAAGCCTCCAGCCCTCCCTAAATCGCTTCCGAGAGGCCGTTGACCCCGCGCCGCATTGTTTATAAGATGCCTTAGTCTGAAAAGACTGGGCCTTCAAAACCCAACATAGTAACGGCTGGCATCAGCCGTCAACGTGATGCCGTTCCCATAAAGGATTGCATCATCGGATGCCGCTTCTCGGTCTCTGACCGGGTGGCGGTGGCGTATGTCCAAAGCCCTCGGGCTTAAAGGCTGCTGCGCCGTTGTTACTATGGCGGTTTTGAACACCCGGTCGCCAGAGACACCTCTGGCGACTTTTTTGTTGCATACGGGAGTTCGAAATGCTTCGCCGCCTGTTGCTGGCTGCTTTATGCCTGGCCGTCCTCGCCCCTTGCCCCGCCTTGGCCGCAGACGCCGTGCCCGGCGATTCCTGCGCCACCGTGAACGCATATATGCAGTCTGGCGGGCCGGAGACATCGGGAAATCAATATTTCATGCGCTGCAACGGCTCGACATGGTCCGCGCCGGTCATGTTCACCTCTGCCGGCCTTGTCGGCATCGGCACCGCCAGCCCGGCCACGGCGCTCGATGTCGCCGGGGCACTGTATTCACGGGTGAACAACGCGGGATCTGGAACCACTATTGACTGGTCGCTCGGCAACACCCAGTACACCACGGCCAGCTGCGGCGCGTTCACCTTCTCGAACATGAAGGACGGCGGCACTTACCAACTGTTTGTGGAGGGCGCAACCTCCGGCACATGCAGTTTCAGCCATACCGGACTGACCTTCAAAATGCCGCCGAACCACGGCGCGGCGACGGCCTCCACCATGACCGTCTACACCTTCACCCGCGCCGGAACCTACGTGTTCGTTTCATGGATAACCGGCTACTGATCCCGCTGCTGTTCCTTGCCGTCTGGCTGTGCCTCGCCACGCCGGGCCGGGCGCAGTTGGCCTATCCGGGCAACTGGCAGCAATCCACGAACTGGCAGCGCAACGGCGCGACGCTCGACCTCGATTTCGTCAACGACCGCTACTGGCTCGGCACGACCGGCTCGCCTTTCACCGGGACGTCGTACAGCGGCATCGTCAGCTTCATTTCGGCATCCGGGGCCACCTTCACCCGCAGCACCACGGCCACGTATTTCGATGCGAACGGTGTCATGCAGACCGCCGCCGCCAACACGCCGCGCCTCGACCACGACCCCGCCACCGGCGCGGCCAAGGGCGTGCTGATCGAGGAAAGCCGCACGAACCTGATCCCATACGCGCAGCAACTTGAAAACTGGACAAGGCTAGATGTTAACGGCGGCGCAGGCAGTGTTTCACAAAACACAACAGTCGCGCCGGATGGCACAACAACGGCGGATACGTTGAATAACAATGGAACGGGATCGGGAAATTCTTATTTCTATAGAATATTGTCGCCGACCGCCCCATCAGGAACAACATTCAATTTTTCAATATGGGTAAAAAATCTGGTTGGATCTGCACGTATTGATGTGGGCGGTTTATCTGATGTTGTTTCTTTTACCACCTTAAACATATTAAGCGGATCGACGTGGACCAGATATAATATCTCGGTCACAACCAATGCCACGAATGGGAAGGTTTATCCACAAGTCTCACTTCTATCGGCTGGAAGCTCTGTCGTCGTCTGGGGCGGTCAGCTTGAGCAAGGCCCCAATCCCACCTCCTACATCCCCACGACGAGCGGGGCGGTCACGCGGGCGGCGGATACATTCTCGATCCCGGCAGGGACATGGTACGCCGGCACGGTCGGCACGTTTTTCAGCGAGCAGTATGGGCAGGGGGATTCCACCGGCGTTGGGCGCATTGTCGGCATTTATGCATCAGGTGCGGCCCCTCTGGTGTATAATAGCGGCCCAGCCAACATCAGAAACTGGGATGGCACTACAGGGCCAGGTGTCACATCCCCTGTAACGCCGAGCTCGACAGTATGGATCAAATCAGCCGCCGCATGGGATGATGCAATTACGACATCATCAATCAGTGCGGGCGGAACTGCGGCGGTAACAGGTTCTTACACAGCTGGAGTTTATAACCATTCACCTATTTATGTTGGCAGCAGTACGAGCAATAATTACTATCTGAATAGCTGGATCAGGCGGCTTGGCTATTTCCCCACCCGCCAGCCGGCTGCCAGCCTTACGGACTACACGCGGTAGGCGGACGCCTTAAACGTCTTTATGGCTGTATTCGTTCTTTCAATATTTTTTAGGTATCAAGGCTGCCAAAAACAGCCCCTGCAGTATCCGCTCCGTCCAGATTGGCGCCTGTCAGGTCGGCAAACGACAAATCCGCATCGGTCAGGACAGCGTGGGATAAATTAACGTTACGCAGATCGGCATAGCGCAGATTGGCGCCGCTTAAATTCACGCGTTGCTGCCATGGCTTGCCGTCTTCATTGGTGAAATTCAGGGGTGACAAATTCGCGCCCGACAGATTGGCGCGGGTCAGCACCGCGCTTTTGAACGAACTGCCCCGCAAATCCGCATGCGCCAGGCGGCAGTCGCGGAAATCCGCGCGGTCCAGCACGGCGCTCTGCATTTCAATGCCGCTGACATCCTGGTTCAGGAAGTTCGCGCCCACCGCCTTGATCGCGGTCAGGGAATAAGACTTCAGGCGCGAGATGTGGCGCAGATCAATCCCGCTCAAATCCAGCCGCTTTCCGCTTTTGCCTGCGCTCTCGACCCATTCCGAATGGTCTTTCAGCAAGTCGGGCAGGTCTTTTTGCAGCGTCTCGATTTTTTCTCCCATGGCATGTTCGCTTAAGGCTTCATGGATATTCGCGCCCGCCGCCTCCGTATGCCCCAGCAAGGCGCCCGCCATGACGGATGATTTCATATTGGCGTTGACGATGGTGGAACCCGTCAGATCCGCGTCGCTCAGATTCGCGCCCCTGAAGCTGACATGGCTGAAATCCCCGTCGCTCATGATCACGCCGGACAGATCGGCATCGGAGAAATCGGCATTGATCGCCTGCACATCCGCCATATTGGTATCGGTCAGCTTCGCGCCCGTGAACACCGTGCGATGCGTCTTGCCTGCAATGCCGGGCCGCGCCTTTTCGGCCAGCACGCCATCCTCATCCCGCTCCATGATCGTGCCTTCGCGCAGGTCGGCGGATTTCAGATTGGCGTTGATCAGATTCGCGCCCGCGACATAGGCGCCGCGAAAATCAGCGCGCGAACAATCCGCCCCTTCCAGATTGGCATTACGGAGATCACACGCGAAAAAAATCACACTGCGAAAAATCCCCCGCGACAGATTGGCCCCGACCAGCAGCGACCCGGTCAAATCGGCCTGCGACAAGTCGCACCCCTTGAAATCCAGATCCGACAGATCCTTGAACTTCAACACAGCCCGCGCCCCGCCCCGCACGCCTTTCAGGAAAATGGCGTGTTTCTCGATGATGCCGTTTAGTTGGGCCTGAGTGATTTTTTCGAGTGCGGTCAATGGGATAACTGGTTTCTGTCAAACTTCAGGAAGTATATCAAATATATCCATTGTCGTCATCCCGGCGAAAGCCGGGATCCATGCGCAGGTAGTGGATTTATTGAAAGGAGAAATTTATCCAGTTGCGTAGTGGCAATATTGTATGGATCCCGGCTTTCGCCGGGATGACGGTTAGAGGAGAGAAGCGGCCTTTGATAACCCTTCCGTCGAAGAATCCTTCACGCCCTGATCCGCCAGAATATTCTTCGCCAGAACCTTCCCCAGCTCCACGCCCCATTGGTCGAAGCTGTTGATGTTCCAGATGATGCCCTGGACAAAGATCTTGTGCTCATACAGCGCGATCAGCTGTCCCAGATGATACGCATCCAGCCGGTCGAGCAGGATGGTGGAGGAGGGGCGGTTGCCTTCGAACACTTTTTGCGGGTTGTTATCTGAATTCTTTAAATCGCGTCCATCCATCAAGGCCTGGCTCTGCGCGACCAGATTGGCCAGCAGCAGACGATGGTGTTCACCCACATCGTTTTCCGGCTTGATCACGCCAATAAAATCGCAGGGGATGATGGTCGTGCCCTGATGGATCAGCTGGTAAAAAGCATGCTGGCCGTTGGTGCCGGGTTCGCCGAACACAATCGGGCCGGTTTCGTAATCGACGCGGTTGCCGTCGCGGTCCACCGACTTGCCGTTCGATTCCATATCGACCTGCTGCAGGAAGGCCGGGAAACGATGCAGATACTGGCTGTAGGGCAGGATGGCCATACTGTCCATACCCCAGAAATTCCTGTACCAGATTCCCAGCATGGCTAGGATCACCGGCATGTTCTGTTCAAGCGGCGCAGTCTGGAAATGCACATCCATCGCATGCGCACCTTTGAGCAATTGTTCAAAATTATCAAACCCGACAGCCAGGCAGATCGACAGGCCGATGGACGACCACAAACTATACCGCCCGCCCACCCAATCACGAAACGGGAACATATTGGCGGGCGCGATGCCAAACGCCTTCACGTCTTTTTCATTGGTGGACAACGCCACGAAATGCTTTTCAATAGCGGTCTTATCTTTCAGTGCTTTTAGAAGCCATGCTTTGGCCGTCTCCGCATTGGCCATGGTCTCCTGCGTCGTGAAGGTTTTGGATGCGACGACGAACAGGGTGGTTTCAGGGTCGCAGTTTTGTAACGTCTCGTACATATGCGCGCCGTCGACATTGGACACGAAATGCACGTCAAGGCGCGTACGGAACGGCTTTAACGCTTCGCACACCATATAGGGACCAAGATTCGATCCACCAATGCCGATATTGACGACCGTTTCAATCGTTTTTCCCGTATGGCCTTTCCACGCGCCGGAAATCACAGCGGTGCTAAATTCCTTCATATGTTTCAGCTCGTCATGGATGAACGGCATGATGTTTTCGCCGCTTACCATTACCTTGTCCGAGGCCGGGCGGCGCAGCGCCGTATGAAGAACAGCGCGTTTTTCCGTGGTGTTGATGGCGTCGCCTTCAAACATCCGGTCACGCCAGCTTTCAACATCGCAGGCGTGCGCAAGCGCGAACAGTAGTTTCATCGTTTCCGTATGGGCGCGCTGCTTGGAATAATCCAGCAGAACGCCGTCGCCTTTCACATGAAACTGGCCGAACCGTTTCGCGTCCGCCTTGAACAAATCCCTGATCGGCGTTTTAAACGCCGCGCAATGACGCTCCAGCGCCGTCCATTCCGGGCGTTCACTGGACATCAGGAAGTGTATCGATTGTGCGGGTTGGCTTGACATTGTCCGGTTGTCCTACGAGTACGATGGTGAGCTGGTCTGGGGTCAGAATGCGTTTTGCCACGCGCTGCACATCCGCAGCCGTGACGGCGTTCAGCGTGGCAGCGCGCTTGTCGAGATAATCGATCGGGCGATGGTTGGCCTGTAGCGAAGCCAGGATGCTGGCGATATTGGTGGTAGACGATAGGCTGAGCGGCATGGAGCCGATCATATAGGCTTTGGCGTCCGCCAGTTCTTTTGCCGAAACCGGCACATCGCGCATTCTTTGCCATTCTTTTTTCATCAGGTCCAGGACCTGCGCCGCATTCTTGTTCTGGAACGATCCTTCAGCGGTGACGGCGTCGATATGGTCCATATCGTACAGGCCGGTATAAATACCGTAAGTCAGGCCTCGTTTCTCCCGGATCTCATCCATCAGCCGCGACCCGAAACCGGATCCGCCGAGAATGAAATTCATGATCTCTACCGCGTTATAATCCGGGTCCAGATGATCAATCCCCGGCTGCATCACGCTCATGATCGTTTGCGGAATGTCTTTTTTATACAGGGTGACCGTGCCGCCGTTTTTAATCGCGCCATCCGGGATGGCGGTCACGGGCGATGATGCAGGCAACGCGCCAAACACCTCGTCCAGTTTTTTGGCGAGTTCATCCGAAGTAATGTCGCCTGCCGCGGATACAACCAGCCGGTCGCGGGCAAAACGTTTGGTGAAGGCTTTCAGATCGTCAGCCTTGATCGCCTGAATGCTGGACAGCGTCCCGCCCGCGTTGAAACGGTAAGGATGTCCGTCAAACGCGATGCTGTTCATGATCCGCGCCGCCATCCAGTCGGGATCGGTCATGGACGAGCGGATGCGCGCGATATTGGCGGCCTTCATGCGGTCGAGTGGCTCCGCATCAAACCGCGGTTCTGTCAGGGACAGGCGCAAAAGGTCGAACGCCAGGTCGCGGTGTCGCGACAGCGTCTTCATCATCCCGGCGAAATCGTCGCGTCCATTCGCGAAATGCAGGCTGATGGAATTGTCTTCCAGCGCCTTCTGAAACGCCTGGCTGTCATATTTCCCCGCGCCTTCATCCAGCGTATTGCTGGCCAGCTGCGCCAGGCCTTGCCTGCCTTCTGGATCATAGGCGCTGCCCGTATCCCGGATCGTGAACTGGAAAGACAGGACGGGAAGCGTATGGTCCTCCACCAGCCAGGCGGTAATGCCGCCCTTGCTGGTGACGACCTGGATGTCGAGGAATTTGCTTTTCGCCTGCGCGGGCACAGCGCAGACCAGGAAGATAAAGATGGTGGCGGTGATGCACTTCAATATTCTGACGTCATCCCGGCGAAAGCCGGGACCCATACGGCAGTTCCATGCGTCTCTAAAGGCAAAAAGTTTTCGCCGCTCATGAAACATACGCATCGCATGGGTCCCGGCTTTCGCCGGGATGACGGTAGTGGATTGGGAAACGGCTTCAGAAGATCCGATCATTGTATAATATCCTGCGCGGGTTTCGCTGGGGGCGCGGTTGGCTGGCCTCTAGTCTTCCCGGCGGGCAGCATCACCCCGGTCACATAAGGCGAGCGCCCGAAATTATCGGGATCCAGAAAACGCTTCGCTACGTCCTGCACCTGTGCCGCCGTCACTGCGTTGATATGGTCGGACCAGTGTTCGACATCGTCCATCGCGCCGCCGACCGCCAGTGTCTGGCCGAACAGCATGGCTGGGCCCTTAACGCTGTCCCGCGCATAGTCGGACGCGTCGATCATGCGCGTTTTCGCGTCTTTCAATTCCTGCTCCGTCACGCCGTTCTTGATCAGAAGGCGCATCTGGTCTTCCATCGCAGCCTCGACCTTGTCGACGCTGACACCGTCGGCAGGCGTCGCGGACATCCACAGCACGCTGTCTTCATAGGACAGCGGCGAATAATCAATATCGGCGGATGTGGCCAGCTTCTGGTCGACGACCAGCGATTTATACAAACGCGTGGACGCGCCGCCGCTCATGATTTCTTCCAGCACCTGCAACGCATAGGCATCGTTCCGGTTCTGGCGCAGGCTCGGCACGCGCGCCATACGCTGCCATTCCGTTTGTTCGATATCCGCGCTTTTCATGACAAGGCGGGGAAGGGCGATCATCGGCGGGATTTTTGTCCAGTTGCGTTGTGGCACCTCGCGGCGCGGGATCTTGCCGAAGGTGCGTTCGGCCAGCGGTTTCAGCTGCGCCGCCGTCATATCACCGGAGACAACCAGGATGGCATTGTTCGGCGCATACCATTTTTTATAGAAGGCGATCACATTGTCACGGGTCAGCGCGTCGACCTCGCTCAGCCATCCGCCGACCGGGTTGCCATAGGGGTGGTTGATGAACAGCATCGCCATCAACTGTTCGCCGAAATATCCGCGCGGGTCGTTTTCCGTGCGCTGCCGCCGCTCTTCCACCACCACATTGCGTTCCGACGCGACATGCGACGCCGGGAAGGTCAGGCTGCGCATGCGGTCGGCTTCCATCTCCATCACACGCGGCAGATGGTCGAGCGCGATGTTTTCAAAATAGGCCGTGTAGTTTTGCGCCGTAAAGGCATTGTCGTCACCGCCCAGGCTTTTAATGGTGGTCGAAAACGCGCCCGGCGCCATTTTCTGCGACCCTTTAAACATAAGATGTTCGACATAGTGCGCGAGGCCGGACTCGCCGCGTACCTCATCCGCCGACCCCACCTTGTACCACACCATCTGCGTCACGATCGGCACGCGATGGTTCGGCACCACCACGACCTGCATGCCGTTGGACAGGGTGAAAGTTTCAGCGTTGAATAAAGGGGCGGAGGCACGCGCGGGCGTAAAATTCAAAAACAATACAACAACCGTCATCCCGAAGGCGGGGATCCGGCGACGCAACACCGGCGTATGGAGATGACCCGCCGGATCCCCGCCGTCGCGGGGATGACGGTGAAAAAAGCCAAAATGACCTGAGAGGAAACGGAACACGGGAAACCGCCTCGCTTATATATATGTTACTGAACCTTCGCCGGCGTTTCGCCCGCCGTCACCGGCTTGCCGGCTGCCGCGTTTTTCTTAAGGCGTTCGGCCTCCGCCTTCGCATCGACCACGCTGGCGGCGGCGGGCTGGGTTTTGCCGATATTCAGGATTTTCTTCACCGCCGTCTGCTGCGCGGGCGGCATGGCGGCGGCATCGCGGTCGACGATCTGGCGAATGTTGGGCCGTGCATTGTCCGCGCCGGCCTGCTGCAGCAATGCCTGCTCGCCCGTACCCGGCGCTGTATCCGTCGCGACATCGCCGCCGAACACAGTTTCTTCCGCTTGCTCGGTCGTGGATTTTTCCTGCGGCCTTGGTGCGCCGGGGCGCGGCGGACGCAGGTCGAAATCAGGGGGCAGGGCCAAAGGCGCGCGTTTCACCACGGCAAATTCGTCCGGCGCTTTCCGTTCAATGCCCAGCTGTTGCTTGACACTGCCGCAGGCGGTCAGCGTCAGTGCGCAGCTTCCGAGGAGGATAAATGTTTTCAAACGCATATTCATGCTCACGATGGGTTAGGCCCGGCCTTCCGGGTGCCTGAGCATAGACCATCGATCACGACCAGCGCAATGCCGATCACGATCCCGCTATCCGCTATGTTAAACGCGGGCCAGTGCAGGTCGTTCAGGTGAAAATCCAGGAAATCCACCACCGCCCCATGGACCAGCCGGTCGATGACATTGCCAGCCGCCCCACCGATCACAAGCCCCAGCGCCAGCGCAATCAGGCGGCTCTCAGCGCGCCACAGCCATATGGTAAATCCGCCCGCAATCACCAGCGACAACGCCACAAACACCAAAGGTGGCAGCGGGTCGCCGTGGTTGAACATGCCGAAACTCACCCCGCGGTTCCAGACCAGCACAAGATTGAAAAACGGCAACACCTCATGGCTTTGCCCATTCATGGCCTGCAGGGCTATCGTTTTGGACAACTGGTCCGCGATCAGGACGAACAGGGCGGCGATCAGGCCGGTGATGCGATGGGTCAGGGACATGGATTTTATCCGGCTTTAATGCTGGTGTCGACGATAACGGCGCTCGTAGTATTCGTATAAAAATAACAGCCGATTTCAACGGCTATGATCACCAGCACGCTGAAAACAGTCCCCAGTATCGCCATCCCTGCGCTGGTGCCGCCCTGGCGCTCAATGGCGCGGTCCAGTGCGGGTCCGGGCAGGTTTTTATTGGCCTCAAAAAATTTTGTAACATGGTCGAAATACATGCCCTTGCTCATCAATGCGATGACGATATTCATGCCCGTCCAGGTACCGCCGGGTATATCGATCCCGGTTACGGCCGCGACGACGGTCAGGCCGCAAATGGCGCCGAGCCAGATCAAAAGCACCGTCCACATTTTGCGGTACGCAAACCATGCCGGCGGCATCAACAGCGCCAGCAGGTTGAAATGCATGGACGCCATGATCCGTTCCGGCTTGCCGTATTTCGCGTAATCCGCGGACCAGATCTCTTTGTAGTGCTGGTAATTCTTGCCGATAAAGGCGTGCACGGTCGGCGCGTTGATAAACGCTTCGAAATCGAAATTCTTGTAACGCTCGGCTGCTTTTACGGTCATCTTGTTCGCCACTTTAAAACAGGTATGAATATGCAATGAATTACAAGCGATTAAGGCACAACTCAAGGCGAAAAGATACAGCCACCGATTTTTTAGCTGTCATCCCGCAGCGTAGCGGAGGGATCTTCAATGGGTGGCTTGGTCGGAACAGCGCAGATCCCTACGCTACGCTGCGGGATGACAGGGAAGATCAGGCCGCTTTCTTCTGCTGCATATACCACCGCACGGCATCCGCATCGCGCAGAGACAAATCCGGATAGTCTTTATCCGTCCCCACCTCCGGCAGGATTTTCCAGCAGCGCAGGCATTTCTGGCCTTCGGCTTTTTTGAAGGCGACCGCAATGCCTGGCGTATCGGGCAACGTAAAGGCGCCGTCCGGTGCGTTTTTTATGATCGAAGCCTGCGAGGTGATGGCGACTTCCGCCCAGTCGATGTCGGCGACAGATGCTGCAACCGATGCATCCAGATAAATCTCCGGCGAAGCTTCCAGCGAAGAACCGATCGTCTTATCAGCACGGCGCGGTTCCAAAGCGCCGAGAATGACCCGACGTACAGCGCGAACGGTTTCCCATTTTACTGCCAGCGCCTCATTTCGCCATTCTTTTGGAATCATAGGAAATGTCTGCAAATGCACGCTCTCACTCTTCCCGAACACATCCGGCCTGTGGCTCCACGCCTCATCCGCCGTAAACGCCAGCAGCGGTGCAAGCCAGGTGCATAGGCATTCGAAAATATGTGCCAGCACCGTGCGGCAGGCACGGCGCTCGAACAGGTCTGGACGGTCGCAATACAGGCGGTCCTTGCGGATATCGAGATAAAATCCCGACAGCTCGACGCAGAAATTATGCAGCGTATGTGCCAAGCGACTGAATTCGTAATTCTCGATATAACCGCGCACTTGCGCATCCATCTCCGCCAGCTGATGCAGCGTCAGGCGTTCCAGTTCCGGCATCGCAGCATAATCATTGACTTTTTCAGCTTCGGTAAACCCGTCCAGCGCGCCAAGCAGGAAGCGAAAAATGTTCCGCAACCGGCGATAGATATCCGCCGTGTTCTTGATCGTGTCCTTGCCGATACGGATATCTTCCTTGTAATCCGACAGCAACGCCCACAGCCGCACGATATCCGCGCCGTATTGGGCGATCATCTCATTCGGGTCGACCACATTGCCGAGCGACTTCGACATTTTGTAGCCTTTTTCATCCAGCACGAACCCATGCGTCAGCACGGATTTATACGGCGCCTTCCCGCGCGTGCCGCAGGCTTCCAGCAAAGATGAATGGAACCAGCCGCGATGCTGGTCCGACCCTTCCAGATATAAATCCGCAGGCCACGGCAAATTGCGGCCTTCCAGCACGAAGGCATGGGTGCAGCCGGATTCAAACCACACATCGACAATGTCGAAAATCTGGTCATAGTTTTCGGCTTTATATGTGTCGCCCAGGAAATACTGCGCA
Source organism: Alphaproteobacteria bacterium (assembly GCA_044220535.1). Classification (GTDB taxonomy): domain Bacteria; phylum Pseudomonadota; class Alphaproteobacteria; order Micavibrionales; family Micavibrionaceae; genus JBDHTS01. The sequence continues at coordinate 36,317 of JBGAQU010000005.1, forward strand.
TCCCGCGCCCACCACGCGTCGGACCCTTCGGCGTCGAACGTATCGCCGATGCGTTTCAGCACGGCCTCGTCTTTCAGCGCCTCGCCTGTACCCTTGTCGATAAACAACGCAATGGGCACCCCCCAGGCGCGCTGGCGCGAAATGCACCAGTCCGGGCGCTGCTCGATCATCGCGCGGATGCGGTTTTCACCCTGCGGCGGCACCCACCGCGTTTCGGCGATGGCTTTCAGCGCCTTCTGGCGCAGATTGTTTTTATCATCCAGCGCGATAAACCATTGCGGCGTGGTGCGGAAAATCACCGGCGCTTTCGACCGCCAGCTATGCGGATATTCATGTTTCAGGTTGCCCTTGGCGAGCATCGCGCCCACCTCGTCGAATGCTTTGATAACGGCAAAGTTACCGTCGCCCAGCTCGCCCTTCTGCGTATAGATTTCCTTACCCGCGAATAACGGCACATGCTCACGGAATTTGCCGTCATCGCTGACATTGTCCGGGATGTCGCGCGCGCCGAAATATTTCAGGTACAGGTAATAATCGTCCTCGCCATGTCCCGGCGCGATATGCACGAAGCCCGTCCCCGTATCGTCCGTGACGAAATCGCCGGAGAGCAGGGGCACATCGAAATCATATCCCTGGCCATTTAAGGGATGGGCACAGACCATGCCTTCAAGGTCACTGCCCTTGAACGTCATTTCTTCTTCCCAGCTTTCGATTTTGGCTTTGGCCTTTACGTCGTCTGCAAGCTTGATGGACAGAAGCAAGCGGTTGCCAACTTTCGCCTTCGCGTCCGGCAGAACCGATTTCACCTCATACAGCGCATACTGCATATCCGGCCCATACGCGATGGCGCGGTTGGACGGCAGGGTCCACGGCGTCGTCGTCCAGATCACGACGGACGCATTTTCCAACGGCTTATGCCGCGTATGCCTCACTGGAAACTTCGCCCACACCGTCACCGATTTATGCTCGTGATATTCCACTTCCGCTTCGGCCAGCGCGGTTTTCTCAACCGTTGACCACATCACAGGCTTCACGCCGCGATACAGCAACCCGTTCAACAGGAATTTATGAATCTCCCGCACGATCTGCGCTTCTGCACCATGCGTCATCGTCAGATAGGGGTCCTTCCAGTCGGCGCAGACGCCAAGGCGCTGAAATTCTGCCGACTGGATATCCGCCCATTCCTTGGCGAAGGCGCGGCATTCGGCGCGGAAGGTCAGGGGATCGACATCATCCTTGTTCTTCCCTTCTGCGCGGTATTTCTCCTCGATCTTCCATTCAATCGGCAGGCCGTGGCAATCCCACCCAGGCACCAGCGGCGCATCATGTCCCAGCATCTGGTAAGACCGGTTGACGACATCCTTCAGCGTCTTGGTAAACGCGTGCCCCATATGCGCATGGCCGTTGGCGTAGGGCGGGCCCCAATGCAAAATCCATTTCTTCCTGCCAGCAGACGCCTTGCGCAGGGCCGCATACATATCCATCGCCTGCCACCGGGCGAGAATCTCAGGCTCTTTCTTCGGCAGCTCCCCGCGCATGGGAAACTCCGTCTTCGGCAGGAACACGGTTTCTTTGTAAAAATCGGCGTTGGTTTTGCTCTCGGTCATGGGCCGACTATGCCCCGGAAAGGCTTATGAAATCAAGGGAAAGCTAAAGATCAAAAGCAACGATCAAGCTTGTTCGTAGGCTTTATGCTTGACTATGCCAGCTTTAGAATCTGTCCGTCTTGTTCAAGCCCCGCCTTAATAGCTTCAAACGGTCTGTTAACATGAACTTTCTGACCCTGAATGGTCAGAACGGTTGTATTATCAGCGCCTGGCTGTAAGACAGACCCCGTTTCAAGATTGACAAGGCATGGGACTTTGCTTTGAAATTGAATATTTCTCGCCAGTTCCTGAGGATTTGCTTCAATCCAGCATGCTCTTAATAATGATGACATTTAAATCTCCTTTTTTAATACTGGGTTAAAATAGCATTTAATATAGAAATTAACAATATGAAAATTTAAGCACATTTTTTTAAATCAAATCAATAGATTATAAGCCGCTAATACTGTTGGTATAGTAATCAGTGCTAGAACCGTACTGGCCAGCACAATAGGCGCGGCGCGTTCAGGATGCAGGTTTAAATTTACCGCATAGGCGACCAGATTGCCCGCCAGCGGCACGGCGGTAAAGATCAGGATCATCTGGCGCACTTCTGTGGGGAAAGCATCGAAAATCATCATATCTGCCATCACAACCACGAAACCCGCCAGTGGCCATAGAATAAATTTCGGCACGAGCAGCCACGTGGCCAGCCGGAAGTCGATCTCCAGCTTTTCCATCCGTCCCAACGCCACACCCATCAGCATCATGCCGATAAACACCCACGCGCCCGTGGCGTAAGTCCAGTACCGCGTTGCGGCTTCGGGCAGGGTCCACCCGGTCATGTTGAAGGCCAGACCCGCAAGAACGGCGTAAAAGATCGGCAGACGCGCCACTTTTTTCAACGCGCCTTTAATGTCGGCATGGCCGCGCGCCCCAAAATAATAGCCAAGCCCGATCTCGCTCAACACCAGCGCCACATTCATAAACAGGTAGATCCCGGCCCAGTCAGGGCCGAACAGCGCCATCACCAGCGGCAGGCCGAAATATCCGGTATTGCCTGTCACGCTGCTCATCGCGACCAGGTTGGCGAGCGGGCCTTTCCACCGCGCCTGCGCCGCCTTCCAGGTGATAATCCCGATGGATGTGGACATGGCCAGCACCAGAAAGGGCAGGGCGATCCACGCCGCGTCGAAATGCATCCGCGCCATCGCCCCGAAATTGACGATCGGCGCGACCAGGTAAATGGCTACCGTTGCCAGGGACTGCAGATGCACATCCAGCCACCGCCCGCCGATATACCCAAGCGCGATCAGGCCGAAGAGGGGCAAAATATTGGCGGCGAGAAGAAGAAAAGTATTGATCATTTAAATCCCTGTCAGAAGTATGCGCGACTGTCTGCAATCCTCTTCAATCTGATTGATCAGAGCGTCCAAGCTGTCAAACTTCGCCTCGCCGCGCAGCTTTTTCACGAGCCGAATGCGCAAGACCTTCCCGTAAATATCACTGGAAAAATCCAGAATATGCGCCTCCACCTGCCCGACCTTCAATTCAAACATCGGACGGATGCCGATATTGGTGGCGGAGGGCAGCCAGCGGTCTTCGCCTTCAACCTGCACCAGCGCGGCGTAAATCCCGTAGGCCGGATGCAGCGTCTCGCTTAAGCGGACATTGGCGGTGGGATATCCCAGTTCCCGCCCGCGCTGGTCGCCCTTCACCACCACGCCCTCGATCATCCACTCCCAGCCGAGCAGGGCATTGGCCTGCGTAATATCGCCGAGGCGCAGCGCCTCGCGGATGCGGCTCGACGATATAATTGTGCCATCCGCATCTGCCACGGTTTCCGCCGTTACCACACGCAATCCGGATTCACGCAGCGTATCCGGCGTACCCTTGCGCAACTGGCCAAACCGAAAATCCTCACCGATCACAATGCAGGACGGTTTGATCTGCCCCAGCACCTCCGTAATAAAAACCTCCGCGCTCTGACTGGCGAACGCCCAGTCAAAGGGCAGGCTGCAGCAGAAATCGATCCTTTCCTCCGCAAGGCGTACATGCTTCAGCGCGGCAGGCGTAATGCGAAAGGGCGGATCGTCGGGTCTGAACAAATGGCGCGGATGCGGCTCAAAGGTCAGAACGCCTGTCTTTGCACCCGTCTTCCGTGCCTCTGCCTTGACCATCTCCAACACATGGCTGTGGCCGCGATGCACGCCGTCGAAATTTCCGATGGCAATCACCGCATGGCGGAAGGATTCAGGAATGGCGGGGGCAGTAAAAATCTCCATGCCTTTTGATGTACCGCCCGCGCACGATTCTGGCAAGCGGGAAAGAAGGACGAAGGATGTTCTATACGGCCAACGTATGACAGGAGAAGGAAAGCGGAACCATACCGCTTCCCAGCCGTTCAAATATCTTTAACCGGAAGGATGAATACCCATGAAAATCAAAACAGCCCTGGCCAGCCTGGCCGTTATAGCGATTGCGGGCCTGTCGCATGCCGCAGAGGCGAAAACCCACATGCGAAGTGTTGAATGGACATCGTATTCCGGCGTCAATCTGCGCGCTGGGCCGGGTACCAATTTTCCAGTTGTCGCAACCCTGCCCAAAAACGCCATATTGAATATCGGCGGCTGCCTGCAGGATTTCAGCTGGTGCCAGGTGCGCAACAACAATGCGCAGGGCTGGGTCTCCGGCCGCTATGTCTGCACCTTCGACGGTCGTCATTTCATCCGTATCTATGACAGCGGCCCTGCTTATGCTGTGCCTGTCATAGTCTACCGCCGCGGCCATGACAACAGCCGGATCGACTGGAACGATCGTGATAACCATCAATGGCGCGACCGTGACTGGGATCGTGACGATGACCGCCGCGGCGACTATGACCGCGATAACGATCACGATAATTGGGAACGTCATCGCCGCTGATTTTTGAAAGACGGATTTTAATCACACCGGCTGTTCATCATGAACAGCCGGTGTTTTTTTATCAAGGGCATCCCGTCACGGTCGGTGCCGATTCATCAATCGTGGACCGGTCATATATTTTTCCGGCTGCATATTCAAAAGGTCCGATACGACAGATAAATGGGCCGGTATTACCGCGCACGGTGATCGTATCCGTGCCTCCGTTTTTCGGGCCGATCCCGCGACCGACAAAATGAAGCAAACCATCGGTAAATGTATTGCCTTCGATCAGGACGGAGGTCGCTTGTTTTCCCCACACGCCCAGAACACGGTCCGCAAGCCTGTCCAGGCCACCGCTGTTGATAAAGTTGGTCTGGATCGTTTCGCCAAAGCGCCCCTGGAATGTATTGCCTTTAACAGTAATGTTTTCATGATTTCTCAGCACCAGCGCTTTGGTGGACCGGCCTTGGGGATGATCTGTATAGGCCGGGATGAAGGTGTTGTTCGTGACCGTGACCGCGCCGCCCGTCCAGTCGCCGTCTTTGCTATTATCCGGCTGCTGGCCGATTTCCAGGCATTGCTGTCCGCATCCTTTAAACGTGTTGCTGTCGATCAGAACATTTTGATTTCGCTGTTTCAGAGATAACTGGTGGTTATAAACGCCATCGAACACGTTGTTGCGCACATAGACGCCGTTGTAATCGAATAGCGCGAGGCCGTAATCCAGGGCAAAGCCGGCGTTTCGCGTTCCGTTGAAATAGTTGCTCTGAACGGTCAGGTTATTGCCGCCTTCAAATGTATCGATGCTTTCTTCGACCGTCATGGAACTTGCAGTTTGGGTATTAAAGTAATTCTGCAGATAGGTCGCATTGTCCACCTTGGAGTCGTGGCGGATGGATTTTAACGATTTGTCATCAAAGAAAATGCCGCAAAGCGTCACATTGCTGGCGTTCATTGTTATGAGCGATACGTTACTGCGCTGCGCCTCAGTGGCAAGTGATTTTGCATACACGTCTACCGCCGGGTATTTTGCAGCGATGTAAATCGGCTGGTCTGCACTGCTGCCGCCTCTATTAACATTCAGTGTGCCGTAATTGCCGGGCAGTAACATAATCGTTGTTCCCGGAGCCGCGCTTGATAATACAGACTGGAATTGTCCTGCGCTGCTGACCTCCACAGGCGTGCCTGTCCCTGTACATTGCGCAGGCGGCGGAACGCAACTTGGTCCGCCTGTCGCTGGATCACCTGGCGTAATGGCGCAGGTCGGGCAGTCTTTGGTCGAGAGTTCGACAACCAGGATCTGGTCTTTCACATTTAGGTTCAGTGTTCTGATCCCGGCTGGGTTGGTCAGCGTGTTGATTGGCGTCATAGAGAAGGTCGGTTCATATTGAATCGCCGTCGTAACATTGGTAGTCAGGTTCAGGGTCAAGGCGCGTGCGGGCGCGTCATTGGTGCTGTCAACGCCTTGCCAGACCACCAGGAAGAATCGGCCATCGCGTTTCTGGAAGACCATTTGCTGGATATTCGCGGTGTTGCCGGTCAGCGTGTAATCCAGCGTCCCGGGGGTAAAGGCAGGCCCCGCATCCTCAAACATCGCGATAAAGTTTTTCATCGCCGTAAACTGAAGGCGCGGTGACCCGTCATCATTCAGAAGACCGAAATCCTCACGGTTGTTGATCAGCTGGTACGGATAAACGCGCGGCACGCCGTATTTCATATGCATCAGGAATTCGCGCGGCATGTATTTGGCTGCTGTCCGCTGTGATACGGCAGGATGGCCGGGAACGGATCCTGACATTTTGTAACCGGTCTCGGTCGACCATGCGGGTTTGCCGCCGGACAATGTGGCATAACGGTTGATGGCTTCCTGCATGCTGATGCCCCAGCCGCCGCCGCCCGGTCCTTCCGGATAGGTGCCCCCCGGATAATCGTGCAGATTGCCGGCATCCATAAAATTCCCGGCATCGGGGAAACGCCCTGCGAATGCCACGGCGCTGCTGTTCGTTCTGGCGAAGGATGGACCCAGAACCGTCATGCTGGCCGTTGCCGGGTCGTTTTTGTATTTCGGATACATCTCGCGCATAAATGCCGGCATATCGCCCGCAGGGCCCATCAGGCTGGCATTATCGGATTCGTTCGGTGGTTCAACCGCTTCAACCACAGTTGCGCCGAGCGACTTGGCAAAGTCATGGTCCTCAGGTTTCATGTTGACCAGAAGCAGGCGGATACCGCTGCTCGCCAGTTCCCTGTAACGGCCCGGCACGACGCCGCCGCCCACATTGTCACGGATATGGCGCACACCGAGTTCAAGCAGACGTGGCTTGATGATGTCGTTGTAATGCGAACCATAGACCGTATCCAGATAGTTGATATGGGTGTTGACGCCGACCACATCCGCCGCACTGTCGGCCATCATAGGCCCGGTTGCGGGAAGAACAGCGGGACCGCTAGGACCACCGCCACATGCCGGCGGTGGCGGTGGCGTCGTGATCGGCGTGCAGGAGCATGGCGGTTTCAGCGGCGTGGCCTCGGATCTGCCCCAGAGCTCGGTGTATTTGGCGGAGGATGCAGGATGTTCGCCGGTGTCCAGGGCGTGGCCGCGGCTGGCGCCGTTGAAGTAGCTTTCATAGCCCAGCTGGCAGGAATGCATCTGGAACCATTCATACATAAACTCGATATAGGTCGGGTTGTCGTTGAGGCCGCCGCGCTCAGACGGCACGATCGCCCATTCATCGAAGCCGATTTTCTTGCCCTTCGACTGCGCATAGGCCAGCCAGGTGTTGATGCCCAGAGGGACAGTCGTTGAGCCCTGGTTTGCAAAGGCTTCGTAACCTGCTTTCGTTGGTCCGCCCGCCCTGTTGTCGTAATAGTCAATATTGATGTAATCGACGTAATCGTCGCCGGGATAATAGCTATCAATAGGAAGAGCCAACTGTCCTGATCGTTTCAGGAAGTTCCACGACACCGTGAACTGGTCGCCAAAATACATCCGCAGGATATCGACGATATGGCGATGCCCTGCAATATAAGTCTGCGCGTCCGCGGTAGTGCGGCAGCCGAGCAATCCCCACGGATAATCCGAGTTCAGTTCCCAGCCGATCCGGAACACCGCATTGGCGGGGACGCCCGCGTTTTTCAGGTCCGTCGCCATGCGGATATAATAATCGTCGAACTCCCCGTCCGCGATGCGGCGGTAATTGGAAGAGCAGTTATCGGCGGAGAACATGGTCCCCATAGGCAGCGTACGGAACGATACGATCAGGTTAGAGCAGCCCTGGGAAAGCCAGTTGTCAATAGTGCCGCCTGATGCGTCCAGAAGACCTGCCCAATCTGTCGCGCTCTTGGAAAACACGGTGCAAATATTGGATTTTGCCGGATTGTTCGAACGCAATGCCTCAAATCCCGGACGCGGTTCAAACGCCCCGCTGAGCCAGCCGATGGTTGAACAGGTTGGCGCGGGATCCACCGGGTGGCCGGGCACGCCGCCGCTTATGTTGCAGCTTGGCGGCTTCGGCGGCAGGGCGCGTAAGGCTGCCTGGAAGTCGCGGACGCGGACAGGCGTCTGCTCCATCCACAGCGATGTGTCCAGCATCGCCGCCGCTTCTTCATACCGCCCGGCCTCGATCAGTGCCCACACGGTCGGGAATTTTGCCCGCCAGCCCGTGCCCAACTGGTAATCCACCGAGGCCAGGGCCGCGATGAAACACGGATCGCAGATTCCCGCTTCTTTTGCCTGTTTAAGTGCAGCATTGAATGCTTCCCGGCTGTCTTCCTCCCAGAACGCCATGGCGCGTTCTTCCGTGATGATGTCGCCGACTTTCAAACGGTCCCCCGGCACGACCAGATGCCCGATCCCGACTGTCGGATTGCCAAGGCTGTCCAGATAGACGCGAAGAGAATACCCTTCCCGCGCCCGCGCATGTTCACGGAACACATCGACCGGGTTCTGCCCTTCACAGGTGCCAAGGCCGGGAATGGGATCGGCAGGGGGAAGAGGCGGAGGTGTCCAGGGTGGGTCGCCTATATCGCCGGGGTCGCGCGGACCGGGACGCTTGGGATCTTCAGGGCAAATCACATCACCGTGCGGGCCTAAATAACAACTGGCGGCTGCATGGACAGGACGCAAAGGCGCGGCCGTCACAAATGACAGCACACCCAATCCCAATAATATAAATAAACACCCCTTTTTTTTCACGAACGCCCCATTCGTGGGTTATCTAGTCATTATAATGGAATTTACGTGTATGATCTACATGTTAATGAAATGTCACGTTAATACATTTTTAATAATTGGCGCTTAATATGGCGCGTAATTTTTTCCTTGCACTGCACATAATTTTATGTTTAATAGGCGGCGAGTTTGGTTTGATAACTCTCCATCAATTCCGCCGCCACATGCTGCGGGCCATGCCAGAAGCAGGCGTGATACGGGAATCCCTTTCGATCTTCGTTTGATAAAGAGTGTCGGCAGCCGACAGCGAAGGCTGCGTTTTCAGGCTCTTTATTTGGCCGCTCCATTGGGGCGCGGCCTCTGCATGAGGATTCGAAACAATGAAAGACTTTAATACTTTAGACCTGCCGGCTCCGCTTCTGAAAGCGCTGTCCGCGATGCAGTTTTCCACCCCGACGCCGATCCAGGCCGCCGCCATCCCGATGGCGCTGGCCGGGAAGGACATTCTGGGGTCCGCCCAGACCGGCACCGGCAAGACGGCGGCCTTCGCCATCCCGCTGCTCGCCCACCTGATCAAATCGCCCAAAAGCATGGCCGTCGTCATGACCCCGACCCGCGAACTCGCGGTGCAGGTGATGCAGGCGATGCGCAAGATGATGGATGGCTCCCCGAACATCCGCGCCGCGATCCTGATCGGCGGCGAGAGCATGCAGAAACAGTTTCAGCAGCTGAACGCCAAACCGCGTCTGATCGTCGGTACGCCAGGCCGTATTAACGATCACCTGTCCCGCAACAGCCTGAAGATAGAGGCCGCCGATTTCCTGGTGCTGGATGAAATGGACCGCATGCTCGACATGGGCTTCGGCATCCAGATCGACAAGATCCTGAAATTCATGACCCTGCCGCGCCAGACGCTTTTGTTCTCCGCGACCATGCCGCAGGAAATCATCAAACTCGCCAATAAATACACCAAATCGCCGGAGCGTATTTCTGTCGGGTCCACCACTACCCCGATCGACCGCATCAAACAGGATGTGCTGCGCATCACGCCGGAAGAAAAATACGCGACGCTGACGCAACAGCTGGACCAGCGCACAGGCTCCATCATCATTTTCGTGAAAACGAAACATGGCGCCGACCGCCTGGCCCAGAAACTGACCCGCGAAAAACACAGCGCCGAGGCGATCCACGGCGATCTGCGCCAGAACAGGCGCGACCGCGTCATTCGCGATTTCCGTGAAAAGAAACATCGCATCCTGGTCGCGACCGACGTCGCCGCGCGTGGCCTCGACATCCCTCATATCGAACACGTCATCAACTATGACCTGCCGCAATGCCCTGAGGATTATATCCACCGCATCGGCCGCACAGCACGGGCAGGGGCTGAAGGTTCCGCCATCTGCCTGGTGACGCCGGAAGATGGCGGCAAGTGGAACGCGATCCACCGCCTGATGCACCCGAACGAAAAACCGCCAATGCAGGAACGGTCTGCCCCGCGCGGCAACCGCAACAAAGCCGGCGGGAAACCCTTCAGCTTCAATCGCAAGGGCGGCGATAGTCGCTCCGAGGGTCGTCCGGAAGGCCACAATTTCGAAGGCAAAAAACGCAAAGGCGGTCACGGTCGCTCCGACGGTCAGCGCAAACCAGATGGCCAGCGCCGCCCCGAAGGCAAGAAATTCGACGGTCAACGCGCCAAGCCAGATGGCCAACGCCGTCCGGACAATCGTGGCGGCAACAGCGGCAGACCGCAAAACGGCGATCGTCCAAGACATCGCGCGGCCTAATGCTCGCAGTAACGGAATAAAAAAGCCCCTGAAAAGGGGCTTTTTTATGATAGGCGGTGCAATAAATGTGCGGCTTCATTTTCTTCTCTGCCTTATGGCCCACCTTTGCTGCGACCTAATGCTCGCAGTAACTGTCGATCATAGCCCGATTGAGCGCCCCTTCCCGCCCCCGCCAAAAAATATCCGCCCCTGAAAAAGGTCTTCTTTTAATTGGCGCATCGCCCCACCGCCCGCCTGATTTAAGTACATAGCTCAACACACGCCGGTCGTCCACGCGTTTCATGCCGCGTGTATTCGTAAATGTGCAGAATAAATCAGACATATATCAATCCTCCTTAAGGAGATTGAATTGCCGGGCGGAAAATGGGAATCGGAATTAGCAGATCGCTTAATATGTTTCTCCAGCAACATATTCGGATTTTCCATTGAATACGGCTTTAACAGATAATCCTGCATCCCATCTTCTGCGCCGCGCTGCCGGTCCGTATCGCTGTCCGCGGCAATCGGCGCGTGCGTTCAATCAAGCATCAATTTATCATTTGAAAACGCGCAATATCATGCATTTCTGGCAATACAAAAAACCAACCCAAGGAAGGCGAAATTGTTATTTCAAGAAAAGAAAGAACGTCGACGCCGGACGTGAATGTAGAAAATTTTACTGTAGATCCAAGCATCCAGGCCAAATCAATCTGGCTGCAAAACGCCTTCTCTTGATTTTGAAGAAAAGCAGGGATGGCCGGCTGAACAGAGGAAAGCGCAATCTCTCCTTGAACGCAGAATATTATAATAAAATCAAATAGATATTCCGATGCCAATTGTAGAAATTTGCGACTCCAGTCCCCCTTGCGCTATACTGTTTATGATAAAGCCATGAAAGGCAGGCCGGTTTTGGCGCTTTTGGATACGGGCTATTTAATATCGCGAATTGTTTCAGGCGCCAAAGGCGGTGCTGCTGCAATCCATGCTGCCTTTGGCGGGCCGGACAAATACTGGCAAACCTACTACGCAATCAAAAATGTCGATGATTACAGCGCTGGGAATACGGCACGTCTGGCGCGTGATTTCGCAAGCGCCGAGACCAGTTGCAAAAGCCTGAAAGATCATTTCGATCGGTTCCTGAACGGCTGGTCGCAAAACCATCGCCAGAGCCTTCCCGCTATCGCCTTTGATTTGATGAAGGGCCTCGGCGTTACGGAACAGCAGGTGCTGACCGGAAAGGGATTGAACGAAGATGAGCGCGCACTGGCCCGCGCCATGGTGCTGGTCGCCGCCCGTGCGGAGATGATAAGGGGCGAAGCGCTGTCCCCCGCCATGGCGAAACAGGAAAACCCGTTTCACAACACCCTGCACACGGCCAGCCTGCCGCTGGTCAGCATGCAGTTTATCCGCGAATACGATAAACTTGCGAAAACCGGGCAGGTGCCTGCGTTTACTCTGGCTGATAAAATGGAGATCCTGCTCTCAGGCTTTGGTCATGATATCGATCATGACGGGCGCCCCAATCCGGCGGACCAGCCTTTCTTCAATGAAGAACGCTCCTGCAACCGTATCCTGCCGATCCTCGATGCCTGTGGTGTGCCGGATAAACACCGGTCATCCATCGTTGCCACAATTCTCGCCACCAGCCCGAATGGCGGCCTGCAGTTCCTGAAAGACATCGGCCACGCCATGGCAGATGGCAAGGAACCGCATGTCGAAGATCTGGATCCCGAAGGCAAATATCCCGTGCTGCATAGTCTGCTAAATCATCCGCTCAACGCTTTCAAAGCCATGATTGTTGAGGATTCCGATCTTTACGGTTCAATAGCCGCGGGAGATAAGGCATGGCGCATCATGTCAAAGCGCCTGACAGAGGAACAGAAATCCATCGGTATGGATGTGGATTACACGACACAGCAATCGCGCATGGGTTTACTGATCCATCTATTCAAAAAAATGTTTTCATCCCCCGGTGCGCAGAGGCTTTGCAGCGCTGACGTCAATGCATGCCTTGAAGAAACGCAAAAAAAAATCAATGCGGCCAAGCCGCAGCCTGCACCCTGATTTTTTATGGCCTCAACACAGTCTTCAGAAAATCCAGCGCATAGGCCCAGCTGCGTTGATCCGCTTTCGCGTTATACGCCGCACCCTTCGCATTATCAGTTCCGGCTTCTTTCTCCGTAAAGCTGTGCACCGCATGGCTATGCGTCACCAGCACCCAGTCCGCGCCAGCCGTGTTCATTTCATCGGTGAACGCCTTCACCTCCTCCGGTTTCACATGCGGATCGTCCGCGCCCGTCTGCACCTGGATCGATGGTTTGATGATGCCTGGCTTCGTCACCGGATCCGGCGTGGCGAGGCCGCCATGGAAGGTGACGATGCCGTCGACAGTCGCTCCCGACCGCGCCAGTTCCAGCGCCATCGTCCCGCCGAAGCAATACCCGATCACCGCGATCTGTGGCCCGATGCTGCTCATCGACCGGACAAGATTCAGCGCCGCATTGATCCGCTGCACAGATTTTTTTGGATCGGCTTTATATTCACCGGCCAGCTTGCCTGCTTCTTCGTTCGTCTTGGGATGAATGCCCTTGCCATACATGTCGATGGCGAATGCGTTATACCCCATCTCCGCCAGCATATCCGCGCGCCGCTTCTCGTACTCGCCGAGGCCCTTCCATTGATGGATGATCAGCACCACAGGCGCGGGGGCATGGGCTTTCGTCCGCGCAAAATACCCTTCCAGAACGGTATCGCCGTCCTTATATTCAATCGCCTGCCCCGCGAAAGCCTGTCCTGTCGCTAAAAGGAAAACGGTTAAAGCTAGGGCCATAAGTTTTTTCATGAGATCCTCCATGTACAGGAAAAGAAATTTACCGCAGATGAGCGCGGATAGACACAGATATTTATCTGCGTCCATCCGTGTTCATCTGCGGGTTCTGATTTTATGCCGCTACGCTTAAGGAGACGCTTTCCGTCCGCTCGATCCAGCCGCCGCCGATGCTGCGCGCGCCGATATAGCACACGGCGGCCTGGCCCGGTGCTATGCCGTATTGCGGCTGCTCCAGCAACAAATGGGCGCGCCCGTCCGCTTCTATGGTCAGCACCGCCGGTTCCGGTTTCGACATGGACCGCAGCTTCACCGTCACCGCGCATGTCGTCTCCGGCGTCAGCCAGTTGCAATCCTTCAGGAATACCTGCTGGCATGCCAGCGCCTGTTTAGGCCCAACGATCACGCGGTTGGCCGACGGGTCCAGTTTCACGACATACAGCGGCTCGTTATTCTCTGTCACGCCGCCGCCCACGCCAATGCCCTTACGCTGCCCGATCGTATAGCCGATGATCCCGTCATGGCTGCCCACGGTACGCCCGTCAATATGCACAATATCGCCCGGCTTCTGTGCCTCGGGCCGAAGACCGCGCACCACCTTCGCGTAATCGCCGCCCGGCACGAAACAGATATCCTGTGAATCCGGTTTCGCCGCCGTGATCAGCCCGAGGCGTTCCGCATGTTGCCGCGTCACATCCTTGGTCCAGCCGCCTAAAGGGAAGCGCAGGAAATCCAGCTGTGCCTGCGTCGTCGCGAACAAGAAATAGCTTTGGTCCTTGGTGCTGTCCACCGCCGCATGCAGTTCCGAACGGCCGTCCCGCACCACGCGCTGCACGTAATGCCCGGTCGCCATGCAGTCCGCGCCAAGGTCATGCGCGACCTGCAACAGGTCCCGGAACTTCACCGTCTGGTTACAGCGCACGCAGGGGATTGGCGTTTCGCCGCGCAGATAACTGTCCGCGAATTCGCTGATGACGCTGTCCTTGAAATTGCTTTCGTAATTCAGTACGTAGTGGGGAAACCCACGCGCCTCTGCCACGCGCCGCGCATCATATATGTCCTGCCCGGCGCAGCAGGCACCCTTTTTTTTCAATGCCTCGCCGAAATCATAAAGCTGCAGCGTAACACCGACGACATCATAGCCTTGCTCATGCAACAACGACGCGACCACGGATGAATCCACCCCGCCCGACATGGCCACCACCACGCGGGTCTCAGATTCAGGCTTGTCAAAACCGAGGCTGTTCATGTGCCGCACTATAAGGTATAAAAAGCTGAAAAGCAACAATTAGACATATTGTTAATGGGCTATCATGTTGAAATGGTGTAAAAATATCTTATCGGAACTTTTCTATCGGGCGGGCGGCTCTTCTAAACCTCCTTCCCATGATGAACGGCCGGTCATGCTCCAAATCAGTGAAAAGCATTATCAGGATCCCAGAACGGGTCTTGTCGTGGAATCGGACAATCAGTTGGAAGCCGCTGCGGTGATTGCAGCGTTTCAAAGTGGTAAAGCCGTTATTTGTCATGGCATGCCGGGTAGCAAAGTCAGGATAGAGCGGTATGACATATCCTAAGCGGACCAAACGGGAGGATCCGCTTCAAAAAAACCAGAAATTTATTTTTAATCAGGGTCCTAAAAAAAGGCGGGCAAAACGGCGGGCCAAGCCCGGCACAGGATCGCTTTTACCGCCCCATTCGTAATTGGATTCGGCCTGTTTAAGGTGCCATGCCATCAAGCCAGGTGACATTGCCCCTGCTGCTTGCCTTAAATGCCATTGCATGGCTTCGCCTTTTGTCATTGTAAAGCCCCATAGGCGGTCGCCGATGATCAGGGGCGGCGGCACGACGCGCTGGAAGGGTTTCTTGCAGGAAAGGTCGGCCATGTCACCACCCCGGCTTCGTGCCCGGCACCGCGACGACCAGGCCATCTAGTTCAGGCGTCATTTTGATCTGGCAGCTCAGGCGTGAATTTTTCCGCACGTCGAAGGCGAGGTCGAGCATATCTTCTTCCTCATCCGACCGTCCGTCTTCATCCATGGTTTTATCCTGCCAGTCCGGATGCACATAGACATGGCAAGTGGCGCAGGCGAGGGATCCGCCGCACGCGCCCTCGATCGGGTCGATATCGTTTTTCACCGCGATTTCCATGACCGAAAGCCCAAGCGGCGCCTCCACCGTTTTCGGCGTTCCGTTTTTCAGGATGAAGGTGATGGAGGGCATGGAGTGATCCTTGGTTTTGGAAGATGTAGTGGTATTCAAAATCGTTAAAATTGTCCATGATTAAACACCCAGTATATTGACATATAAATTCATACTGTATACAAGAAGTAAAAAAGGAGATTGAAATGGCCAAACATGCTTTTACTGGCGAAGTGATCGGTTCACCTGGTGCTGACAGGCGCGAGACTGCGGCTTGTGCGCGCGCTTCAGCTGAAAATTACAGAACTATGGCCAGACCATTTGAGAAAGCAGCGTATGATCGCTACATAGAAGTTTATAATAAGGTGTTCCGCGAACTCTACGGCAATAAAACCAGAGTGCCTGAGGTGCTTGAACAAAGAGCTTACAGACAAGATAGGGTAGAACAAGCCCTTTCTCGAGATATACAGTATTGCAAGGCAAGAAATAAGGCAGCGGAATTCAATGCAAAAGCAAGCCAGGCCAACTGGAAAGCCTTCAGAAATGAAGTGGTTGCTTCCGTTCAAACCGCGCTGGCGAAGCTTGGTCTGAATTTCTGAATATTACTAAGGCTTGATCCGGTCCTTCACCCGCCCGTGCATCAAGGTCCAGGCGGCGATAAACCGGTCTATATCTTCATCTGTGGTCGCCCAGCCTGTAGACACGCGCAAAGCACTTTTGGTCACGGCATCCGGCAATCTCATCGCCTGCAGCACGTGGCTCGCCTTCACAGTGCCGCTGGAGCAGGCGGAGCCGGAGGAAACGGCAATGCCCTCCAGATCCAGAATCATCAATTGCGTTTCCGCTGATACACCTGGCAAAGCGATGCAGCTTGTATTGTAGAGGCGCGATACGTCGCGTCCCGCGATTATCGCGCGCGGTTCGATGGACAGGATTGCGTTTTCAAGACGGTCGCGCCGTGCCGTATCAATGATTTTCAATTCAGACAGCGCATCCTGTGCTGCCGCGCCAAACCCTGCGATGCCCGCCGCGTTTTCTGTCCCTGCGCGCTGGCGTTTTTCCTGTCCGCCGCCATGGATCAATATGGCGGGCTTCGCGCCCGGCGCGGCGATCAAAGCACCTGCGCCCTGCGGCCCGCCGATCTTGTGCGCGGACAGGCTTAAATAATCGACGCGCAGCGCAGGCATGTCGATGGCAATGCGGCCTGCGCCCTGCACCGCATCGGTGTGAAAGAAAATATTTGGATGGATTGCGCGCGCGCGTTTCGCCAGATCTACAACTGGCTGGATCACGCCTGTTTCATTATTGGCCAGCATGATTGAAATCAATACGGGTGCGGGACCCTCGCGCAGCTGGCGTTCAAACGCATCGATATTGATCAATCCGTTTTCATCAACCGCGATTTTTTCAGCATTCGGCGCGGATTCCAGAATGGATGGATGTTCGGTCGCGCCGACCAGAATACGCTCGCCCGCGAAAGTTTTCAGGACAGCATTGTTGGATTCCGTCGCGCCTGACGTGAATGTCACCTGCGTGGAAACCGTCCCGCACAGCGCCGCGACCTGTTCGCGCGCGATTTCCACGTATTTCCGTGCCTGTCTGCCGAAATGATGCGTGGAGGATGCGTTGCCCGGTTCTTCCATCACGCGCAGCATCGCCTCGCGCGCGGAGAGGCGCAGCGGAGCGGTCGCATTGTAATCGAGATAGGTCTTGTTTTTCATATCAATCCAAAAAATTGCATAAGTGTTTATAAGCTCTCCGCTTGCACTCCATCAACTATTTCTATTATCCACAAACAAATCAGATCGTTATGAGAAATACGTAGACAAACGACTCGCGCATTTGCTATCACGAAGACAGTTCAGAAATTTAAGACGCGTGAGAAAACTGACTGGGCGGGGGGAAATTTTTACCGCCTGAAGATTGTGTGAAATAAAGATACGGGGAATCAATGCCAGAAATTATCATCAACGGTCCCGCAGGCCGTCTTGAAGGCCGCTACACTCATTCGAAGACTCCGAACGCACCGTTGGCCATTGTCCTGCATCCGCATCCGGAACATGGCGGCACAATGAACAATAAGCTCACTTATTATATGTTCCAGAGCTTCGTGCAGCGCGGCTTTTCCACCCTGCGCTTCAACTTCCGCGGCGTGGGCCGCAGCCAGGGCGAACACGACAAGGGCGAAGGCGAACTGAGCGATGCCGCCTCCGCGCTCGACTGGATGCAGGATTTGAATCCCAACGCGCCTTATGTATGGGTCGCGGGCTTTTCCTTTGGCGCCTGGATCGGCATGCAGCTTTTGATGCGCCGGCCGGAGATCAAGGGCTTTATCTCCGTCGCCCCGCCCGCCAACATGTATGATTTCACCTTCCTGGCCCCATGTCCGACATCGGGCCTTATTCTTCACGGCGGCAAGGACGATATCGTCCCCGAACCGCATGTGGAAAAGCTGGTGCAGCGCCTGCGCGCGCAAAAGGGAATCAGCATCGATTACCGCGTGGTGGACAAGGCGAACCATTTCTTCCACGACCGCGTGGACGACATGATCGTGCATCTGCACGACCATATGAACCGGGCCAATGGTGGCCGCCCGGTCGAAATTCCCGCAGGCCTGATCGCCGCGGCATAGGATTTGCAATTGAAACCGGGCCGGCGCATGCCGCCCGGTTTTTTGCATTCTGAAAGATAAAAAGAACAAGGAGACGTAACATGGCTGAACTGAGCCAGAGCCAGGCCTATGCCCTGGCGGCTGAAATCGCGGGGATGGTGCGCCGGGAAGGCATGCATGATTTCAAACCCGAACAGGATCTGGCCTCCGCAACCTTGTGCGGCCTCTGTGTCCATACCGGCAGCGACGGCCTGCAACGCATCCACGCTTGCGACCTCGACATCGAATTCATGAAACCCGCCAATGACCAGGTCCTGCAGTTCCGTAAAGGCACCATGGCTGACCTGAAACTTTGGCACAAACGCCTGGGCCGCCTGCAGGCATCGTTCGCGCTGCCTTTGGCGGCTTAAAGCGCCGCCACCGCCGCCCGCACCTCTTCCACATGCCCCGGCACTTTCACCTTCCGCCAGATGCGGCGGATTTTGCCGGTGCCGTCGATCAGGAAGGTGGACCGGTCGATGCCCATGTATTTTTTGCCATACATGCTTTTTTCGACCCAGGTGCCATAGGCTTCGCACAGCGTGCCGTCTTCATCGGCCAGCAGCGGAAAGTTCAGTTCAAATTTGTCGCGGAATTTCTCATGCTTCTTCAGGCTGTCTTTGGAAACGCCAAAAATAACCGCGTTCAATTTTCCGAAATCTTTGATCGAGTCCCGGAAATCGCAGGCCTGCTGGGTGCAACCCGGCGTGTCGTCCTTCGGGTAGAAATACAGCACCACGGGCTTGCCGCGATGGGCTTTCAGGCTTTCGGTGCCGCCCTTGTCGCTGGGGGCGGAAAAATCAGGTGCCATCTGGCCTTCTTCAAGCGTTTTCATGTCGATCCTTCCTTGATAAGTGCGTCTGAAGCGCTAAACTGTTCAAACGTCATGAGTTCTTTCATATACATAGCAAACGGGCAGCGTGCGTAAAGGCTTAATCAAATTCGGATCGCGCACCAGTCTGTGGGGCATGGAGGCTATCGCCGCTACGCTCGGCATAATATTGCTGCTGGCCGGGGTCATGGTATGGCGCGTCGCCTCCGGCCCGGTTGATGTCGGCTTCGCCAAGAAATATATCGAAGAGGCGCTGCATGATGAGGCGACGGACACCAATATCACACTCGGTGGCGTCTTCCTGCACTGGCCGAAATTCTCCGGCCCGCTGGAACTGAAACTTCAGGATATCCATGTTCTACGCAAGGGCCGCACGCTGGTGGCCATGGACACGGCGGCGCTGGGCGTATCCACCAGACATATGCTGATCGGGCGATTGGAACCTGTATCGATCATCCTGAAACATCCGGTCCTCGGCATTATCCGTACAGCGGACAACCAGTTCCGCCTGAGCCCGCGCGCGCCTGGTGAACAGGACCCCCCTGCGGACCTGACTGAAACCGACTCAAACACCAATATTTTAAGCGAAATCATTGCCAGCCTGTCGCGCCCAAAGGGCCAGCCGGTGAAGGAACGCTCGCCGCTTTCAGCCTTGAAAATCGTGCGGATCGAGGATGCGACACTGGCGCTGGAAGATCATTACGCCGGGCTGACATGGTATCTGCAACACGCCAATCTCGAGTTCGGGCGCGATCGCAAAGGCCTGGCGCTCAGCATGGCGCTCAACCTGCCGTCCGAACGGCAAAGCCCGTCCATGCTGCAGCTGGATGCCGTTTACGGACGTGACGACGGCGATCTGCATTTCAACCTGCATCTCAGCGATGTCGATCTTGGCATGGGCGCGGGAAAACTGAAACAGCTGGATCTTCTGACCGGGCAAAAGCTGGTGGTGACGGGGAATTTGTCAGGCAGGCTGAACAGGGCGATGCAGCTTCAGGCTCTTTCCCTTGATCTGGCCAGCGTGTCCGGCATGGTGGCGGTCCCGGGCATTTATAACGAAACCCTGCCGTATAAAAGTTTTAAACTGAAAGCAGCCTATGACGGGGTGAACAAAAAGGCGCGGCTGTCACAGGCGCAAATTATCGTACGGGATGTCGCCATCGGCGCGGCGGCGGATGTCGCCTTTGATGAAAAAGCCATCAGCGCCGATGTAAAAATCAATCTGCCGAAAATCGCGCAGGAACAGATTGGTCCTTTAT
>JBGAQU010000006.1:0-54769 GCA_044220535.1 Alphaproteobacteria bacterium
CTGTGTTAAAAAACTTCTGCGCTGCGCGGCTTTAGCGGCGTTTTTAGCTTATGGCTTTAGTTACTTGTTATTGTTAAAATAAACCCATGGCCGATGATGATGACGATTCCCAGAAGACAGAAGACCCGACCCCGCGAAGGCTTGAGGAAGCGCGCAAAAAGGGGCAGGTTGCGGTATCGCGCGAACTGAATAACTGGATCATGCTGATGGCCGGTACGCTGATCATCGCGCTGGCGGCCGGGCCGGTGATGGTGAACCTGGCCGACTATATGAAAGGGTTTATCGAGCATCCGCATCTGATGCCGCAGGTGCCGGGGGGCTTCAGCGTGGTGCTGGGGCAGACCTTCTGGCACGTGGTCGGCGTGTTGATGGTGCCGGTGCTCGGCCTGATCATCGCGGCGATTGCCGGGCCGTTCGCGCAGGTCGGGCCGTTATTCGCGCCGGAAGTGATCCAGCCGGATATCAGCAAGCTGTCACCCATAAAGGGTATGGAACGCCTGTTTTCCCGCCGGTCGCTGATGGAGTTCGTCAAAGGTCTGTTCAAGATCGTGCTGATCGGCTTCGTCTGCTATATCGCGATCCAGCCGTATTTTCAGGGTATAGACCATTTCGTCGGCATGCCGGTGCCGGACATGTTGGGCGAATTGATGCAGCTGTTCATCCGTATGATGATTGGTGTGCTGGTGGCGCTGGCCGTGCTGGCGGTGATCGACGTGCTGTATCAACGCAGCGAACACTTAAAGAAGATGCGTATGAGCCGCCAGGAACTGCGCGACGAATACAAACAGTCTGAAGGCGACCCGCATATCAAGGCGAAGCTGCGTCAGCTGCGGAACGAGAAAGCGCGTCAGCGCATGATGGCCAACGTACCGAAGGCCGACGTGGTCATCACCAACCCGACCCACTTCGCCGTCGCGCTTCAATATAACCCGGAAGAAATGGACGCGCCGAAATGCCTGGCCAAGGGCGCGGATAACATCGCCCTGAAAATCCGGGAAGTGGCGAAGGAGAACAAGATCACCATCGTCGAAAACCCACCGCTGGCGCGGCTTCTCTATAGCAGCGTGGAAATCGACGAAACCGTACCGCCTGAGCATTACAAGGCGGTGGCGGAGGTGATTTCCTATGTGTTTAAATTAAAAGGGAAAATACGATAATCCTGCATTGGCTTGAACGCTGATTAGAAGTATAATCTTCCGGCAAATCAGCGAACGAGTCTTATGGACGACCATTCCGAATTTATAGCCCGGTATCACAGCGCCCCGCCGGTCATCGACCCGATGCTGCAGGACAAGCGCAGGCTGGCTGCGATTCTGGTGATGGTGCTGGTGTATTTCGCCGTCTGCGGCGTCTGGGCCTGGATGATGGATATAAGACAGGAGGCGGTGATCGCGGCGGGCGTGGCCTTTGTGGTGGCGGCGGCGCTGGCTTATACGGCCATGCGCCTGTTTCATATCCGCACCACGCGGGAGAAAGAGCGGGAATTGCTGCGCGAGGTGTTGGAGGGCAGCCGGGGTGCGCGGATGATCACCGACGGCGCGGACAATCTGATCTACGCCAACCGCAAGTTTTTCAGCCTGTGCAACGGCCTTGGCGCGCCGTCGCTCAATACGCTGGCGACGTTGTTCGAGCAGGATACGGAGACGATGGCGCATTTCCGCCTGCTGGCCGATCAGGCGCGGCGGGGGCTGACGGATTCGATTGAGCTGCGTTCTTCCCGAGGTGACCGCGAGCGCTGGTTCCAGGTGACAGCGCAGCCGATTGCCGGATGGGCGGGAAATATCCACTGGCGCATCGACGACATCACCGGCCAGCGTGAACTGGACCGCGGCATGCGGGAGGAACGGGAAAAGCTGATCGACTTCACCGACAACGCGCCGGTCGGGTTTTTCTCGGTGGATGAGGAAGGGCGGTTCCTGTTCGTCAACGCCACGCTGGCGCGCTGGCTGGGCGAGGATATCCAGACGCTGCTGACTGAAGGGCGGCTGCACACATATTTCGATTCCATTCCGGCCAATTCACGCCCTTACGATATCGCGCCGCATGGCGGGGCGAAGCAGATGGCGGAAGTGGTGATGAAAGGGCCGGGCGGGCGCACCTTCATGGCGTCCATCAACCAGGCGGTTGTCAACGAAGCGGGCGGGTTGGTGCGGACACGCGGCGTGGTGCACGATCTGACCGCCGAACGCGCGATGCGCCAGGCGTTGAAA
This sequence comes from Alphaproteobacteria bacterium, assembly GCA_044220535.1. Lineage (GTDB taxonomy): Bacteria > Pseudomonadota > Alphaproteobacteria > Micavibrionales > Micavibrionaceae > JBDHTS01. Next base: position 2,211 of record JBGAQU010000006.1, read on the forward strand.
GCGTCGGAAGACCGCTTCCAGAGATTTTTCGAGGAAGCGCCGCTCGGCATCGCGCTGCTGAACGCCGAAGGCGCGCTGGATGATTGTAATGAGGCGCTGGCGCATATGCTGGGTTATGCCGTCGCCGATATGGAAGGCAAGTTTTTCGAGGCGCTGATTGATGAGGCGGACCGTACCGCCGCGCTGTCCGCCCTCGACCGTATCGGCCAGAAAGGCGGGGTGTCGTCGGCACCGATGGAAATCACGCTGCTGGGCAAGGAAAACCGCATCGTCGTGCAGATGTATGCGCGGCGGATGGAGGGTGGCAATAATATCGTGCTGCACTTTATCGACCTGTCGCACCAGAAGGCGCTTGAAGAACAGTTTGTCCAGTCGCAAAAGATGCAGGCGATCGGCCAGCTGGCGGGCGGCGTCGCGCATGACTTTAACAACCTGCTGACTGCGATGATCGGGTTCTGCGATCTGCTGCTGCTGCGGCACAAGCCGGGCGATCCGTCCTTCTCCGACATCATGCAGATCAAGCAGAACGCCAACCGCGCCGCCAACCTGGTGCGCCAATTGTTGGCATTTTCGCGTCAGCAGACGCTGCGGCCGAAGGTACAGGATATAACTGATATCCTAACAGAGATTTCACATCTGCTGCGCCGCCTGATTGGCGCGAACATCAATCTGGATGTTCTGCACGGCCACGATCTTGGCTTGGTCAAGGTCGATGTGGGGCAGATGGAGCAGGTGCTGATCAACCTGGCCGTCAACGCGCGCGATGCGATGGATGGCGGCGGATCGCTGACTGTCCGTACATCACATTTTGAAAACAAGGAGCCGCTGGAACGCGGCGCGGATTTAATGCCGGAAGGATCCTGGGTGCGGATCGAGGTGGAGGATACGGGCTGCGGCATTCCTCAGGAAAACCTGAACCGGATTCTGGAGCCGTTCTTTACGACCAAGGCCGTGGGGCAGGGCACGGGCCTCGGCCTCGCCACGGTGTACGGGATTATCCGCCAGACAGGCGGATATCTGCATGTCGACAGCCAGGTTGGCAAGGGCACGACTTTCTCGATCTATCTGCCGCGCCTCTCCGAAGCCGAAGCTACAGTGGAGCCAAAAACCGATACGGTGGAAGAAGACGCGACGCGCGACCTGACCGGAACAGCACGCATTCTGCTGGTCGAAGACGAAGACGCCGTCCGCACCTTTGGCGCGCGCGCCTTGACCAATAAGGGCTATGAGGTGATGGAGGCTGACAGCGGCGAATCCGCGCTGCAGGTTCTGGCCGAAAAAGCCAAGGGCAAGATCGACCTTTTGATCACCGACGTCATCATGCCGAACATGGATGGCCCGACGCTGGCGCATAAACTGCGCGAGGCCACGCCAACCCTGAAGATCATCTTCATCTCCGGCTACACCGAAGAAAAACTGAAAGACCATATGGGCGACAACATCTGGTTCCTGCCCAAGCCGTTTACGCTGAAGCAGCTGGCCGCGAAGGTTAAGGAAGCGCTGGAGGGGTAAGCCCTGTTATATGACGAATATCGTTGAGATAGCGATACAGATCTTGACTGGCTTTCTCTTTGTCTTCCGGATTTTGCGACTCCCAGTTCAGAATGTCCACGGCTCTTGTTATAAAAGTCATGGTCATGACATTGAGGTCTATCTGCTCTCCGCCCGCATCTTCATAGCCTTTTATGACATGATGCAGGGCCGGTCCCGGCACGTTGTTGAATTCGACAAGATGATTTTCCATGGGGCCGGTACGGGCGAAATCGAATAGCCCTGCAATATTATGATCATGATCGACCAGAATATTTTCATGGTGAATATCACCGTGAATGACCATGGATCGTTTATGGGTTTGAAGGTAGCGGTTAGCCGTTTCTAACGCTTTATTTATATCCTCTTCGCCTTCTTCCAATAGATTAATCGTGCCCCCATAAGGTGTGTGGAAAAGAGATGAGACATCGTTGAACTGCCGGGCTGCATCATGAAATAAGGCGAGCATTTCACCCAATTGCCGGAAATGCCGTTCCCGGGATTTTGCAGATACTTGACCATTGGGGTCATGCCAGCTGGCGGTATGGCCTGTCAGCCTTGTCATTGTGTAAGTCGCAAAAATCTCAGGATTGTCGGGCAACTGCTTCTGATCGATCAATTCTGGTACCCTGACACTTCCTATAGGTTCGCCGTCCAGCTTTTGCAGGACGGTTAATTCATTGGCGAGCATACGCTCAGCATAAGCTTGTTGGTGAGGGTCAGAATGACGAAATAGAATTTTACTGACTGTGCCGTTTTGCCGGTCGGCAATCAGCCCATACTGGCCGGTGCCCAATGGCGTTATACCCCTCGCGAAATCAGGCAGGGCGCGCTGAACACGGTTAAATGCATCAGTTAAATCAAATTTCATCAATAAATATTAACATATTGAACGTCAGGGCGCCATTTTTATACAGGAGGGCTATCTATATGATATCGTGATCTTTAGTTTGTTCAAATTGCGGTTTTTGATATGGGTTTTTTAAGTCTTATAAATACTGTTTTATTCTGGCTCGGCATCTATATCCTGCTCTGGAACGCCTACATCCTGCTATTTAATCGCGGGGTGCCGAATATCCGTACTGCGCCTGCAATCCGCAGAGTAATTATCGAACGGCTTAAGAAAGATGCTGTAGCAAAAGCTAAAAAACCTTATGTCGTGGTGGATATGGGATCGGGGAACGGGCTGTTCACGCGGGAGATTGCGCGGGCGATGCCCGAGACAAAGGTGATCGGGCTGGAGATTTCGAATCTGGCCTTTCGCTGGGCGGAATGGTTTCGGCGTGGATCTCGCCTGAAAAACCTGGAATATAAAAAGGTCGATTTTTTCACCTATGATTTTTCCGGTGTCGACGCGGTGCTGGTATTCCTGACCATTTACGATATGGGGCGCGTGGGGAAGAAGCTGAACGAGGCTTTGCGGCCCGGCACGCTGGTGACGTGCAACAAGTTTCAGCTGGGCGACGGGTGGGAACCGGTGGAGACGATGGATGTCAGCACGTTGTACCCGCATCAGAAGACGCTGAGTATTTACAGGAAGGCTTAGTCATTTGTCATCCCGGCGAAAGCCGGGACCGAGTGATAATTACCTAACCCGGTCCCGGCTTTCGCCGGGATGACAATCTTGAGATGTTGGCATGGATCGAATCTGTTACCATCCCTTCCATGGTCGAGGAAAACGCTTTGCGGACTTCCGGTTCCGCCCAGATGTTCAACCGCCTTCACTGGCATAACCGCCAGATTCTCCGTTTCGCCGCATTGATGACCGCCATGAGCGGATTTATGCGGGAAGACAGTGAGCAGAATCCCCATCGCGCCATTCCCTATATGTTGTTTATCGGCTTGCTGATCGCGCCGGTGCCGTTTGTTTCGGCCGTGGCGCTGGCCGGCGCGGCCGTGGCTTGCAGATTACCGAACCCATGGTCGCAGAAGCTTAAAGGGAGGCTTATGGATGCCTTCAGGGCGGAGAGCCTGGGAACAACTCACGGCGGCTTCATAAGGCCGGATTCGGGCGAGCTGAGACATGCGGATCTGGCGGTAAAGACGGGGAAAAATACATTCAACGATTCGATCCACCTCGCCGGAAAAGCATGGCATAGCCTGCGAAGCTTTCGCCTTTAGCCCGGAAACCACTGGAAATCTGCCATTCCCAGAGAATTCATATTTTGTTCTTTTTCTCTCTTTACAAAAAGAACAAATCAGGTACATTTGAAACAGAACGAATTCACGGCCATGCCATTGCATCGATCACAAACTTATGTAACGAAGGAGCATATCCATGTCAGTCACAGCTTTAAAAACAGGCGAACCCATGAATCAGAATACAGGCGACAAGAACAAGGCGCTCGACGCGGCGCTGGCGCAGATCGAACGGGCCTTCGGCAAGGGTTCGATCATGAAGCTGAACGGCGCGGAAAACCCGATGCAGGTGGAATCGGTTTCGACCGGCTCGCTCGGCCTCGATATCGCGCTTGGCATTGGCGGCCTGCCACGCGGACGCATTATCGAAGTCTACGGTCCGGAAAGCTCGGGTAAGACCACGCTGGCTCTGCATGTGATTGCGGAAGCGCAGAAAGCGGGCGGCACCTGCGCCATCGTCGATGCGGAACACGCGCTGGACCCCAGCTATGCGAAGAAACTGGGCGTCGATATCGACAATCTTCTGATCTCTCAGCCCGACGCGGGCGAACAGGCACTGGAAATTGCTGACACGCTGGTCCGCTCCGGCGCGCTGGACGTACTGGTCGTCGACTCGGTCGCGGCGTTGGTCCCGCGCGCGGAACTGGAAGGGGAAATGGGCGACACCCATGTGGGATTGCAGGCGCGCCTGATGTCGCAGGCGTTGCGCAAACTGACGGGTTCGATCTCCCGTTCCAAAACCATCGTCATCTTCATCAACCAGATCCGCATGAAAATCGGCGTGATGTTCGGTTCACCGGAAACGACGACGGGCGGAAACGCGCTGAAATTCTACGCCTCCGTGCGCCTCGACATCCGCCGCATCGGTTCGATCAAGGACCGCGAGACAGTGGTCGGCAACCAGACGCGGGTGAAGGTCGTCAAAAACAAAATGGCCCCGCCCTTCCGCCAGGTGGAATTCGACATCATGTACGGCGAAGGCGTGTCCAAAACTGGTGAACTGATCGACCTCGGTGTCAACGCCAACCTGGTCGAAAAATCCGGCGCCTGGTTCTCCTATGACGGGCAGCGCATCGGGCAGGGCCGTGAAAACGCGAAACAGTTCATGCGCGACAACCCTGAAATCGCGGCAAAGCTGGAACAGCAGATCCGTCAGCAATCCGGCGTGGTTGCCAACGCTTTGCTGGTCGGCCCTGAAAACGCCGATGAAGCCGCTGAAGCCATGGAAGGCCCGGATGCTTCCAACGACGAGGGCGCGCCGACCGGCGGACGGAAGAAAAAAGCGGCGGGATAAGACTTATATTTCAGCCCGTTGCAGAAAATCCCCGCGAGATGCGGGGATTTTTATTTTGATCATATATTCACTGTCATCCCGGCGAAAGCCGGGACCGCGTTGAGAGTGCGCACTATGTTGACCCGGTCCCGGCTTTCGCCGGGATGACGACTGTGATTTGGATAGAGAATTATAGAAGATGCAATTGTCCCGTTTCGGTGGACTTGGGTTTTGCTTCCTTCCACTTCGACATCATATCCGCAATCCGTGTCGGTTCAGGCAGGCGGTAATTGCGCAGGCAGTGCAGGGTGATATCGACGGCGCTCTGCTGGCCGACGCGGTGGCCGGGGGAAATGAACAGCGGGTTGCATTTATCCTTGCTGCGCAGGACGGTGCCGATCCGTTCGTTTTTATCCATCAGCGGCGCGGTTGATCCTTTGATAATGCCCGGTTCCTGATAACGGCCGAACAGTTTCGATTTCGCGACTCCGATCGCGGGCAGGCCGGTCAGCACGCCCAGATGCGCGGCAATGCCAAGACGGCGCGGATGGGCGATGCCTTGGCCATCGACCATGAGGAGATCCGGTTCTTCCTTCAGGCAGGATAAGGCTTCCTGGATCACAGGCACTTCGCGGAAAGACAGGAAGCCGGGCACATAAGGGAAAACGGTTTTGGCGAAAGCCTGTACGGATGCCACGGGTTCCAACGTCTGATAGTCCATCAACACGATCACGGCACGGCTTAAATCGCGGTCGAGATCGTAGCTGCAATCGATCCCGGCGATCAGATTCAGGGGACCAAAATCATCTTCAATCCGCACCTGATGCCGCAATGTCTGCTGCATGGCGACGGCCTCGGGGATTTCCGTTGGCAGGACTTTGGGGTGAAAGAAGCGCATGAGATGAATATAGAACTGATTTTAAAATTGTCATCCCGAACGCAGTGAGGGAACTCACCTTTGGGCTAGGCCGCAAAAAGAGGAGGTCCCTCACTGCGTTCGGGATGACAATAAAATAAGAGGGTTCTAACCCTTATCCCGCATGATCCGGCGTTTGTCGCGGCCCCAGTCGCGTTCTTTGGATGCTTCGCGTTTGTCGTGGTTCTTTTTGCCCTTGGCCAGGGCCACTTCCAGCTTGGCCAGGCCGCGCGCGTTAAAATAAAGGCGTGTAGGGATAATGGTATAGCCTTCGCGCGTGACGGCGCCGATCAGGCGGTCGATTTCTTTTTTCTTGAGCAGCAGGTTGCGGATGCGCTTGGGTTCGTGCTGCAGATGCGCGCCTGCCGGGGCGTAAACCGGAATCTGCAGGTTGAAGATAGCGATGCCGCCCTGATACGGACCGACATAGGCTTCTACGATGCTGGCCTGGCCGTGGCGCAGGGATTTGACCTCGGTGCCGGTCAGGGCGATTCCGGCTTCGAATTTTTCTTCCAGAAAATAATCGAAACGCGCGCGGCGGTTGTCGGCCACCTGTGCGTTGATCGATAAAAGACCGGCTTTTCCCTTGTTCTTCTTGGCCATACGTGTTGTCGTTTCCTTCCGTTATCCCGCCAGCGTCATCCCCGCCTTCGCGGGGATGACGGTCGTATATAAATTCAGCATACGGCATGGATTTTACGAACAGTGTCCGATAAAACGCCCGCTTTCTCCATGGCTTCATCAACCGCGCGGCGCGCTTCGGCCGATGCGGTAACGAGCGGCAGGCGGACTTCATCCGTGCCGAATCCCAGGCGGCTACAGGCGTATTTCACGGGGGCAGGGGATGTTTCAACAAACAGTGCACGATGCAGCGGTTGCAGCTTTGCGTCGATGCGGGTAAAGGTCGCCATATCGCCATTGCGCCATGCATTGTGGAGCGCCGCGCATTCGGCGGGGGCGGCATTGGAGGTGACCGAGATGCATCCCGTCCCGCCTTCCTTCAGGAAATCCGCGACTGTACCGTCTTCGCCGGAAATCTGGATGAAATCGTCGCCGCACACGGCAGCGGTTTGTTTCACGCGTTTCAGGTCGCAGGTTGCATCCTTCACACCGATGACGTTCGCGCAGTCGGTGCGGACGCGCGCCATCGTCTCCGGCTTCATGTCGATCACGCAGCGGGGCGGGATGTTGTAGATGACGATGGGCATCGAAACGGAGCGGGCAATGGTCTTGTAATGCTGGTAGAGGCCTTCCTGGGTCGGCTTGTTGTAATAGGGCGTGACGACCAGAGCGATATCCGCGCCCGCACCTTCAGCGTGGCGGGTGAAATCCACAGCTTCGCGTGTACTATTTGACCCCGTACCGGCGATAACGGGCACTCTTCCCTTGACCGTGCGGACGGCACGTTCGACAATGGACTTATGTTCATCATGAGACAAAGTCGGCGATTCACCCGTAGTTCCGCATGCCACCAGACCGTGGCTGCCGGATTCGATCTGCCATTCGATCAGCGCGTCAAAGGCTTTCCAGTCGATGGCGCCATCGCGGAACGGGGTAATCAGGGCGGTAATCGATCCATAGAGCGGGATCATGTAAAAGTCTCCAAAAATTATGGCATTTGCGTCGCCAGTCTAGCCGCCTGCGCCGTTTCGCGCAAGCAATGGCTGGCCCTGTTTTGTGCCTCCATGCTGGCTTTCTGCCCTTTTTCATCGGTTTATGCGGCCAAGCCCGTCGAAAAATTCGTGGATATCGAATCGTCCAAAGGGGTTGCTCTGTCCGCCAAGGATCAGGCTTTGACCCGCCAGGCTTTGTCCGCCGCCAGAAGCGGGCGCTGGGCAGAAGGGAAAAAGACCATTGCCATGGTCAAAAGCCCGCTCGCGGCCCGCATATTCTTCTGGGAATATTATACCCGTAACCCCAATGTCGGACAGTTTCGCGGCATCACCCAATTGCTCCGTGAAAGCCCGGACTGGCCGAAACAACGCACCTTACGTATTGCCGCCGAAAAAGCCATGCCGGACGGCATGTCCGATGGGGAAGTGACCAGCTGGTTCGATGATTTTTCCCCCAGGACCGCGGACGGGATGGAGCGGTATCTGGCCGCGCTGAAACGCCAGGGACGCGCCGAGGATTTGAAAAAGAATGTCAGCGACTGGTGGCGCACATCGGCTTTGACGCCGGACCAGCAGAGTCTGATTTATAACACCTACGGCATCTATCTGACCAAGACCGACCATCTGGCGCGGCTGAACACCCAGATGGCGGCGAAAAGCTTCACCAATGCCCGCACCATCGCGCGCATGCTGGGGCATGGATATCCCGCGCTGGTGGAGGCGCGGGTGGCGCTGGCCATGAACGCAGGGACCGTCGAGCGGCTGGTCGACAGTGTGCCGCCCAACCTCCGCAATGATCCGGGCCTGATGTATGAACGCGCGAAATGGCGGCGCATCAATAATTACGATATCGGCGCCATCGAACTTTTGCACAACCAGCCGCCGGGCGTGACCAATCCGGAAGACTGGTGGGTGGAGCGGCAGATCCTGGCGCGCAGGCTGATCGAACGGAATGATTATAAAAGCGCGTATCTTCTGGTGTCCGACCACCGGCTGGATGACGGAAAATCTTATGCCGAAGCCGAATTCATGTCCGGCTGGCTGGCGCTTCGCTACCTGAAAGAGCCATGGAAAGCGTTCGAGCATTTCGAGGCGCTGTATAACAAAACCGAAACCGCATTGAGCCGGTCGCGTGGCGCATACTGGGCGGGCAGGGCGAGCGATGCGCTGAAGCATCCGGAAATCGCGCGGCAATGGTACCAGACGGCAGCGGGCAACCAGACGACCTTCTATGGTCAACTAGCTATAGCGAGGCTGGATGAACAATACAGGCCGCCGCAGCAAAAAGCGCCCGTGAAAACCGTGGCCGGACAGGCGGAATTCAACCGGCTGGACATGGTGCAGGCGGCACGGCTGCTGAACCAGGCCGGATTCCGTGACGACACGACGGAATTCCTGAACGCTCTTGCCGATAAAACCACGAAGCCGGAGCATTATCTGTATCTGGCGGAGTTGTCGCGCGACCTGGACCATCTGCAGAACGCGGTGAAGATCGCCAAGAAGGGCCTGCAGAAAAACATCATCCTGATGGACCACGCCTTCCCGACGATTTTACAACGCATGCGCAGCGTGACAATCGAATGGGCGCTGGTGCATGCGTTGATCCGTCAGGAAAGCGCGTTCGATTATACGGCGCTCAGCCCTGTCGGCGCGCGCGGCCTGATGCAGCTGATGCCCGCCACGGCGGCGGAGACGGCGCGTAAAAACGGCATACCATTGGGCAGAGATGGCTTAAGCAATCCGGATAAAAACGTACAGCTGGGCTCGGCCTATCTGAAGCAATTGCTCAATCGCTATGACGGATCCTATCCGCTGGCGCTTGCGGCGTATAACGGCGGCATGGGACGGGTGGATAAATGGCTGAATGAATATGGCGACCCACGCACCGGAAAGGTTGACATCGTCGACTGGATTGAGCAAATTCCGATTTCCGAAACAAGAAATTATGTGCAGCGCGTTCTGGAGGCTGTCTATATTTACCGTATTAAACTCCACGGGGTGCAGACCAGCTTCAACGCGCCAATTCACGTGGCTGCGGGCGAATAATCCTGCTGCATGCACCCGCATATTTTTAACAGATCAGTAATTTTTATGATATACTTAAGGTTATACAGCCATTAAACTGCATAAAAACAGGCTGTTCTCTGGTGGATGGAGCGTGAGAGATCCAATGAAGCTGCTTTTAGCCGACGACCATACGCTGTTTCGCGACGCGGTGGTTCAGTATATTTTGAGAGCCGAACCGGCGGCCCATGTTCTGGTTGCGAAGGATGTCCATAGCGCAATCGAAGTTCTGGATTCACACCCGGATGTCGAGCTTCTGCTTCTCGACCTGCGCATGCCGGGTATGGAAGGATTTTCAGGCCTTAAAAAAATTCGTGAACTTCATCCGAATTTGTCTATCGCTTTGATGTCCGGCTATGCGGAGGAGGAGGATATCCGCCAGGCGGTCACGCTGGGCGTGCGCGGATATTTCCCCAAGACACTGTCCGGCCAGGTGATGCTGAGCGGTATCCGCCGCATCCTGGAAGGCGATAATTTCGTGGCGATGGACCATAACACCAGCAGCTATATGCCATCCTATTACGACAGCCAGGACAAGGCTGCGGGTGAGAAGGTGCCTGTGGACACGTCGTCCTATCGCCTGACGCCGCGCGAATACGAAGTGTTGCAGTTTCTTGCGCGCGGCGTTTCGAACAAGGAAATCGCCCGGGCGCTGGACCTGCAGATCGTCACCATCAAGCTGCATGTCCGCGGCATCTGCCGCAAGCTGAACGTCCAGAACCGCACCCAGGCGGCGCTGAAAGCCATTGAAATGGGCATGGTGCAGGGCGAGCCGGCAACGAAGCTGGCTTAAATTATCTCCATCAAAAAAATCTGTCATCCCGCAGCGGAGCGGAGGGATCTTCACTGGTTCCGCTGCATGGTGATGCGGCACTATCGCAGATCCCTCCGCTCCGCTGCGGGATGACAGGGAGAAGAAGGTGAGATCCCTCACTGCGTTCGGGATGACGATTTTGTTTTGGAACGTTCCTTCCGCCACGCTGCGATCAGCCGTTTCAGCCACGATTATCGGCTTGGTGGAACCATCATAAATGGCGGCGCCGCGATAATGGGTACGACAAAGTCACTTTCCGGTTTACAACCAGAACCTAAACGGATGTTCCAGCCAGATGGTTTGTGAGTTTGGGGGTCAACGGCTTCAACAAGAATGCATTTCCCATTATTATACTCACTGCTTTGTATGCTGTAATTTTTTCCAGAAATAGAGACAGATTCGGCGCCTTTTTGAAATGCTGTTGTCAAATCATGTTCAGCCTTAATGCCACCGTAGATACCTATAGCAAAGAAAACCGCCATGCCAACAGGTAAAGCCAATGAACACAATATAGCAAATTCTGTCTTATCCATTGTTATCCTCCCATTTTTTTTTAAACCTTATGGTATATTTTTTATAAAGTAAAGCGCTATTAAATATAAATTTGTTTGGCTTATTTTGTTTTGGACCGTCCCTCCATCCACCAGGCCGCGATCAACAGGCTGAGCAACGCGCAGGCCCAGCCCCACATGGGGAGGATGGGGCGTTCGAGGATGCCGGTGACGTTGAAGCTGTTGCTGCTCCGCAAGCCCAGCCAGTTATGACCGTTGAAGCTGCGCCCGCCCATAATGGTGCGCACATCCGGTTTCGGTGTATCGGCGAGCCACAGCAACGCGCCGCCGGTTTCCTTCACAAACGGTTTCAGGATGTCGGGCGTGGTGACGACATCGCGCAGTTCCGGCGGATTCAGTTCGCCGACAATGGCAAAGCGCTGCTGTGTCCCGTCATTCACCATGTAAATGCCGAGTTGCGGCGCCTGCATTCGGGCTTCGAGCATACCGGGTTGTAGAGGCTGCAGCGTCGCGGACTGCACTGTGCCGTCGGGCATGGTAACTTTCACATCCAGCGGCTTGTCGTCCAGCGTGTGGCGGCGGATCAGCAGGGCGCCGCCTTCGGCGCGGACGTCAAGCGCGTTTTCCTCCAGCTCCGGCTCCTTCATCAGCCAGTGGGCGAGACGGCGCAGCAGTTCGGCATTGGGACCGCCGCCGTCATAGCCGCGGCTCCATAGCCAGATCTGGTCGCTGGCCAATTGCGCCACGCGGCCTTTATCGACACGGTCCAATACTAGGAGAGGTTTTCCATCCACGCCTGTCATCAGCACTTCGCCGCTTTTTGGCGCGATACCGATCTGGCGCAGCCAGCTTCCCCATTCTTCGGGCTTGTCGCCTTCGCCCTGCCAGTGCAAATCCTGCGTCACCGGATGGCGTTTTCCGGCCTCGCTCAAGGTTGGGCGGTAAGGCTGTTCCATGATTTCGCCTGTCGGCGCTGCGGGCAGGACGCTGCTGATCTCTGTCTTGTAAATGGATTCATCGGTAGTGAAGGATGGGCCGCTGGCCTCCAGCAAAGCGCCACCATCGCGGACATATTTCGCGATATTGGCAAAGTAATAATCGGGCAGGATGCGGTTCAGGCTGTAGCGGTCGAAGATAATCAGATCGAATTTATACAGTTTCACTTCAAACAATTCGTGAAACGGGAACGCGATCAACGACAATTCATTCTGCGGTGTCGCGTCCAGCTGGTCCGGTTCGCGCAGGATGGTGAAGTGCACCAGGTCGACGCCGGGGTCAGAGGTCAGCATGTCGCGCCAGGTGCGTCCGCCCGCATGCGGTTGGCCGGATACCAGAAGAACCCGCAAGCGGTCACGCACGCCGTTGATGATGACGGGCGCGCGGTTATTGGCCTTGGTGATTTCGTCTTCCAGCGGCTCCGCCTCAAGATCGATAATGTTCTGGCCTGCATGGTCGATGGTGATGGTGGTTTGCTGTTCCTTGCCGATTTCGACGCTTTGGACGTCCGGCTTGCCGTTGCTGCGGATGATGACACTGGCCTGGCTTCCGGCCTCAACGCTTTTTGTGTCCTCGACTTTGTATTTGATGGTAACGGTCTGGCCGACAATCCCATAGGCGGGCGCTTCGGTCACCACCAGACGGCGGTCGCGTTCGTTCTTGCGCCCAGTCAGCAATGTGTGGACCGGGCCGTAATCCTGCAGATGCGTGCCGGGCGCGGGCACGTCATGCACCTGGCCGTCCGTCAGCAGGATGGTGCCCGCGCGGCGGGAAACCGGAACATCGGCAAAGGCCTGGTCGGCGGCTTCGAACAGATTGGTTTCGCGCGTTGTGGCGTTGGTGCCGGGCGGCGCATCGACGACGCGGAGTTCGATATCCTTCATCGCGCCGATTTTGGTTTTTAGATAGCCGAGCGTTTCATCCATGCGCTTGATGCGGTTGCCGTTCTGCTGGCTGGGGGAGTGGTCGGCGACGATGACGGCGATGTCGGGGACGGGTTCGCGCTGTTCCTCCACCAGAGAAGGATTGAGGAACAGCATCAGAAAACACGCGAAGCACAGGCTGCGCCAGAACAGGCCGCGGCGGTAAAGCAAGGCGGAGACGGCGAATAACAGACAGCCCGCGACGGCGACAAAGGTCAGCGACTGCGCCGAAAGCAGCGGTGCCAGATGGACCGTCAAAGCGGCCTGTGTGGTAAGTGTGTCCTGCATCAGATTTGCCGTTTCAAAATGCGGTCTGTGTTTTTATGAAGAAAAAGAAAATGAACCGCAGAGCGCGCAGAGAAAGCAGAGATTTCGTAGAGACGGTTAGATTGAATCATATTTGTCGTCATCCCGGCGAAAGCCGGGACCCATACGGTGGTGACGACATCGTAAGCGGATAAGATGTGGCGTAAACATCGACGCTTATCTTTCTCCGTCCGCGGTTCTCCGGCATCGCATGGGTCCCGGCTTTCGCCGGGATGACGACGGAGGGGATTGGGTATGAATATGAGATATTTCAACCTCATCGCCCGAGCCTTTCCATGATTTCGGGCAGGTGCACCTGGTCGGCTTTATAGTTGCCGGTCAGGGCGTACATCACGGCGTTAACGCCGAAACGCAAAGCGAGTTCGGTTTGCTGGCTGTTGCTTTGATTGGCCGCGGCCCAGGCATAGGCCCAGTCATTGCTGCCGACGATGACGGAGGAGACACCGTCGCGCCCGCTTGCGCTCTGGTCTTCCACCCAGAGGATGCCATTATCATAGCGGCCCGGTTCGCTGCGGAGCAGGTAGAAGCTGCGCGTTAATACGTGATCCTCAGGCATGGGAATAAGAGGCGGGATATTCAGGCCGCCCGCGACCCGTTGCAGGGATGTATTGCTGCTGCCGCTGTTTTCGGCGGTGGAGCGGTCGGCGGTATCGAACAGGATGGTGCCGCCATGGTCGAGATAGGATTGCACGCGCCGCGTCGCGTTTGCCGACAAAGAAGGCATAGACTCCGATATGGGCCAATAGATCAAAGGGAAAAAGGACAGATCGTCCTGTTCCGGATCAACTGCGACGACGCTTTCGGGTTCAACCGATGTGCGTTCGCGGAGAATTTGTGTGAGGCCTTCAAGCCCGGCTTGTGCCGATGAATCGAGCGCGGCATTACCGCTGCGGACATAGGCGAGATAGAAATGTCCGGCATATTTGACGGCGTCTTCATCGGCGCTGGCGGCGTGCGACGGCGCGGGCAGTATCGCCAGCACGAACAGCGCCGCCGTCATGCCGCGCGCAAAACGGATGCGCCATCCCGCTTGGAGGATGATCACCGCCAGCCAGTCCATCAGGAAGAACAGCAGTGCTGCGGTCAGGAGCGCGGGCATCAAATCGCGTTCATGCGTCCGTCCGAATGTCATGTCTTCCGCGCCAATGGGAAGATTTGATATTGTGCGCAAAGGGGGCATATGATCGCCAAGGTTAAAGGCGCGGCTTATACCTGCGGATCCATACAGGCCGGGCGGATGCCGGGAATCGGCGGCCTGTGTTGCGGCTTTGTCGGCGGCGATGGGTTGCATACCGGAATCCGGCGCGGTGGAATTGCCGAAGCCGTCGAGGACGGTGAGGGGTTGCAGCGCACCGCCCGCCATTTGCGTCGGCAGGACACTGGAACCCGCAAGGTTGATCGTCCGGCGCAGGATCTGCACGAACGCGCCGGACAGGGCAAGATCGGACCATGCGGGAGTCGCCGTCGTATGCACCATGACGAGCAGACCCTTGTCCAGACGATCGGCCGTGATCAGTGGCGTGCCGTCCTCAAGCTTCGCCCATGTTTTTTTGTCGAGGCCGTCCACAGGTTCGGCAAGAATCTGTTGTTTTACCGTGACGTCGCCGGGCAGGTCGATGCCGTTATAGGGGCTGGTTTCCGGAAAGGCGGCGACATGGGGCGGTTTTTCCCATGTCATTGCGCCGTTCATGGCGCGTCCGCCGCTGCGCAGCGGTGTGGGAGTCAGAAACGCTTCGGCCTGCGCCATGCTGGGTCCGGCGAAACGCATCAACAGGCCGCCGGCCTTGACCCATTTCTCCAGCGCGTTCAGTTCCTCCGGCGGCATCGCGCCGATATCGGGCATGACAATGGCGGTGGGTTTTAGTTTCAAAAGCTCGGTGACGGTGCCGTTATGCAGTTCGGCATAAGGGGACAAGGCGCGGTCGATATAAAAACTGGCGTCGATCAGCGGCGCGGATTGCGCGCCCTTCACTGCCGAAACGATACCGACAGATTTACGGCCGCCCTGATCGTCGAACAGCAAAACGCCGCCCGCGCCGGAACGGCCGCTGATGACGATGCGCCCGATCTGGCCGCGCAAGGTTTCTGGAATATCAAACGCAATTTTCTGCGGCAGATCGGATGAGGTCAGCTTTACGGCGCGGATATCGATCACCTTGCCTTGCGGCCCGCGCGCCTCCAGCGTGACGGGAATGCCGTCCGTAATGCCGCGCGGCGCATCAAGATAGACTTCCGGCGCCCCGGCAGAATCCGTGCCCGGCACGCGGCGCAGCAGCAGGGGCCAGTTCGATGCATCCGGATGCATGACGGTCAGGCCGCCTTGCGTCTCCAGTGATTTCATCAGGGAGTCGGATGGGTTGGCATCCAGTATGCCGGATGAAATCCAGAATGCGTTGATCAAGGACGGAAGAGGTTTTTCGGCTAGCGCATGTTCGGCGGCGGCGTAATCGGCAGGCCATGGGCGGGGGGCGAGGCCGCGCAGCGCGGCTTCTGCATCGCCTTCAGTCAGCGGGCCGAGATTGATGACTGTATCAGAGCCGGGTTCTGGTGCAGTGGTCAGGATATAAATTGGACGACGGGCGCGGCCTGCGCGGTCGACGATGTCACTCGCGGCTTGAATCATCGCGCTCCATTGCCGCGCGGATGACCAGCCGTTATCGACGACAACACGAACGGGGCCTTTGCCAGGCAGGGTTTCACCGGCGTTCAGAACGGGCCGCGCCAGTGCGATCAATATCAAGGCTGCGGCCATCAGGCGCATCAGCAAAATCCACCACGGCGTGCGGCTGGATGTCTGTTCTTTCGGCATCAAGCCGGTCAGAAAACGCGCGGCGGGAAACACGACCCGCTTCGGCGCGGGCGGCGTGACGCGCAGGAGGTACCACAGCACCGGCAGCAGCGTCAGCCCCGCGAGCATCCACGGATTTAAAAACGACAACATGCCGAGGAAGGGGACATTCATATGTTATGCCTCCCATGACCTGTCGCCTCGCCGCTGATGATACGCCATGCGGCGAACAGGGTGGACGCCATATCATCGCCGGAGCGGTGGAGCAGCAAGTGCCATCGATGCCGCGCGCACAGCGCCTGCAGGAAATCCATGTGGCCGCGGATGCGACGCGTATAGTCGTCGCGGATGGATTCGACGTTCAGGATGTGATGTTCGTGTTTGTTCTCAGGTTCCTCAAAAATCATGCGCCCGGTAAAAGGCAAATCGATTTCCGCCGGGTCCAGCACTTGCAGAATCAGGCCGGAATGCGCGCGCGATGCCAGCCTGTCCACGCTCTGACGGATCGCCATCTCTTCCGCCAGGAAATCGCCGATCAGGATCAGGCCGGTATTGGCCGGGATTTTTTTTGTGGCGGGGTTGGGAAGATGGTTGCCCGACGGACGCATCAGGTCTTCGCCAAATGTCTGCAGTGACGGTGTACCGCGTCCAGGCCTGTGGCCGCTATCCAAAAGTCCGGTCAGTTCGCCCTTGCGGTTCAGCATCAGGCTGAGGGCCAGTGACAACACAATGGATTCGGTGCGTTTATCAGGCAGGGATGGGGAGGAGTGATAATCCATGCCCGCATCGCTCTGGAGCCAGAACAGCACGCTTTGCGTCGTCTGCCATTCTTTCTGCCGCACGAAAATGCGGTCGCCCTTGGCCGATTGCCGCCAGTCAATATCCTGCGGACGGTCGGATGGATCGTAATCCCGAAACTGCCAGAACCTCTCCCCGCTGCCGGTCTTGCGCTGGCGATGCTCGCCTGACAGAACGGAAGACGCCGCCCGCTCCGCCGCCGCGATCAGGTCAGGCAATCCGGCAGACGCAGCCTCCGCGCGATGGCGGAGGGGAAGCCAGGATGGGCGGTTTGCGGGTTTGGGTCTTGTCATTCTTTCTGGTTTTTCCTGTCGTCATCCCGGCGAAGGCCGGGATCCACGCTTTATGAAGCACACAAATGTCAGGAATTCTTCCCGGATCAAAAGTGGATCCCGGCCTTCGCCGGGATGACGGCTTCAGCGCATTTAAATTTACAGCCCCTCCGCCATATCGCGGAGGACGTCGTTCAGTGTGACGCCGTCGGCGCGGGCGCGGTAGTTCAGCGCCATGCGGTGTTTCAGCACCGGCTCGGTCAGTGCCAATACGTCATCAATGGATGGTGCGCTGCGGCCTTCCAGTAAAGCCTTGGCGCGACAGCTGAGCATCAGCGCCTGCGAGGCGCGGGGGCCTGGCGACCATTCCACATAAGTTTTCACCATTTCGGCGGCGTCTTCGCCATGACGGCCGCGCCGCACCAGCGTCAGGATCGCGTCGACAACCTTGTCGCCGACCGGCATGTCGCGCACCAGTGTCTGTAGCCCAAGAAGATCGGACTGGCTGAAGACAGGCAGAAGCGTTTCATTGCGGTTGCTGGATGGTCGCCAGAACAACCTCGCGTTCCGCCTTGCGGTCGGGATAGCCGACATCGATCTGCATCAGGAAACGGTCAAGCTGCGCCTCGGGCAGGGGATAGGTGCCTTCCTGCTCAATAGGGTTCTGCGTTGCCAGCACATGAAAGGGGCGGGGTAATTCATGCGGTTTGCCCGCGACGCTGACCACATGCTCCTGCATCGCCTGCAGCAGCGCGGATTGCGTGCGGGGCGAGGCGCGGTTGATTTCGTCCGCCATCAGGAACTGGGTAAAGACCGGGCCGCGGATAAAGCGGAAGGACCGCTTGCCGTCCGCGCCTTCCTCCAGCACCTCGGAGCCGATAATATCGGCGGGCATCAGATCGGGCGTGCACTGAATACGGTTGGATGTCAGGCCCATCACATGCGCGATGGTATCGACGATCATGGTCTTGGCAAGGCCCGGCACGCCGATCAGGAGCGCATGCCCGCCGCTCATCAACGTGATCAGCACGCGGTCGATGACGACGTCCTGGCCGAAGATGCGTTTCCCGACCTCCCGCTTCGCGCGTGACAGCTTGTCCGCCGAATCCTTCAATTGCTTGTCGATATCGCCTGATGGCGGCAGAGATGCGCTCATTTCCGCTTGATCCTTTTGACTTGAAGAAAACCCCGATACCACTTTGTAAGATATTTCAGTTTCGTACTTTTAACAGGGCAAAAAAATGGCTTTTGGGTGGGCAGTGCCGAACAATACACAGGAATAAAAAATCACTTTAACGAGGCAGAATGCTCTTATGTTTTTTCTTTTATCAATATTTGATAGGCTCGGGGTCGAGATAAGGGACATTGATGAGTTCAAAGAAAAACAATCTGACCGAAGCGGCCGAAACCCTGGCCTGCCAGGGGTGGATGGACACGCCCGGGGTACGGGCGGTGATGCGCGCTCTGAACCCATCGGAAGGCGTGCCTCAGGCGTTGTTCGTGGGCGGATGCGTGCGCGACGCATATCTGGGGCGTCCTTTTACGGATATTGATATTGCCTGTGTCCATTTGCCGAAAGATACGATCGCTTTGCTTGAAGCCGCAGGCATTAAAGCGATTCCAACCGGTGTTGAATACGGCACGATTACCGCAGTGGCGGCAGGCCAGCCCATACAGGTGACGACGCTGCGCAGGGATGTGGAGACGGATGGCCGCCGCGCGGTGGTGGCGTTCAGCCATAACTGGACGGAAGACGCATCGCGCCGGGATTTTACAATAAACACGCTTTTGGCCAATGAAAAAGGTCAGGTTTTCGATCCCTTGGGACAGGGCTTGGACGACCTGAAAAAGGGCCTGGTACGGTTCGTAGGGGAGGCAGCCACGCGCATCGCGGAAGATTACCTTCGTATCCTTCGGTTCTTCCGGTTTCATGCAAAATACGGCCAGGGAGAAATGGATGCGGGGGCGCTCTCCGCCTGCAAGGCAAATGCAGCGCATATCGCGAAGCTGTCGCGTGAGCGGATTACCTATGAATTCATGCGTATCCTGGCGATGGATAATACTGTGGATATTTTAGAAATTATGTTTTCAAATAATGTGTTGCCAGAAATTTCTCATAAAAAATATAAAAAAGAAAAATTGAGAGGCTTAATTGCTTTGCAACAGGGATTCGCGATCGATTTGCCTTCACGGCTATGTGTTTTATCCGGCTTTGATATCCGTCATCTGTCTGTTCTTGAAACCCGGATTTTACTGACGAGCCATGAAAAATCTGCTTTCAAGAATGCGCTTGAAGGTCTTGATCTTGTTAAAAAACATTCGGAACATGCGGTCCGCAGACTGGTTTACAGCTACGGTAATTCCGGCGCATTGCGGATATTGCAGTTGAAGATCGTGCGCGATGATTTTGAAATAACAAAAGATAATCTTGATCTCGCGTCAACATGGCATGCGCCTGCCTTTCCATTGTCCGGTGCTGACCTTAAGAAAAAAGGGATGGGGGAAGGCCCTGCCATGGGCAAAATCCTGAAAGCCACCGAGGACTGGTGGATCGATCAGGATTTCATGCCCGACAAAAAAGCCTGCTTGGAGCAGGCTTCGGTATTGGCAGAAAAATACTTACTTTAAATTTAGGGCCGGGGGGTTTTTCCGCCGTTCATAATTTGCGGCATGCTCTTCATCATAAAGGATTGAGGAGTCTTTGGGATCGGCGCTTATTGGAGAAAATGCCATAGGATATGGTTGTTGAGCAGGTTGGGGACCGGGGTGCTGTGCAGCCTTTTCCATTTCCCTTTTCAGAAGCAGGGCGCGAAGCGCAACAACCCTGTTTCCAGCCTCATCTTCATCATACATAGTACACACCATTGTTGTTTTTCACATAGGTGCTTTGTATCAAATCCGGATATAAAAATGCACGGAATATATTTGCTTAGTTATTGATTATACATGGAAATTTTTCTTGATTTTTGCGGTGTAATATTGGTATATTGAACGCTTCACCTAAAACGGTTCTTCTAAGGCCATTTTGCCTCAGGCGGCAGCGACATCAGGATCGCTTCGATGTTTCCGCCCGTCTTCAAACCGAACTGCGTCCCGCGATCATAGAGCAGGTTGAACTCGGCATAATGGCCGCGCATCACCAGCTGGTGTTCACGCTGGGCCTTTGTCCAGGATTTATGCATATGACGGCGCACCAGCGCCGGGTATATGGCGAGGAACGTCTCACCGATATCGCGCGTGAAGGCGAAGTCATTGCCTTTATCGCCGCTGTCCAGATAATCGAAGAAAATCCCGCCCACGCCGCGCGCCTTGTTGCGGTGGGGAATGAAGAAGTAATCGTCGCAGGCTTCCTTGAAGCGCGGATAGTAATTCAGGTCGTGCAGGTCGCAGCAGGCCTTCAGCGCCATGTGGAAATCGGATGTGTCCTGATCGTCCGGGATCATGGGGTTCAAATCCGTGCCGCCGCCGAACCAGCTTTTGGTGGTGACGATCATCCGCGTGTTCATATGGATGGCGGGCACCAGCGGCGAATGCATATGCGCGACGAGGGACACGCCGCTGGCCCAGAACGCGCCGTCATTCTCGGCGGAACCTGGGATCTGTTTACGGAATTCTTCGGAGAAATGACCGTGTACGGTGGAGATGTTGACGCCGACCTTTTCAAAGACACGGCCCTTCATCATCGACATCTGACCGCCGCCGCCGCCGGGGCGGTCCCAGTTTTTGCGTTCAAACCGCCCGGCGGGGGCTGGGGAGTCCAGCTCATCCTCAATCGCCTCAAACGAAGCGCAGATCCGGTCGCGCAATGTGGCAAACCATTGCGATGCATCTTCCTGCAACGCCTCGATGGACTGGGCGGGTTGTTTTTTATATGAGGGCTGTGCGGTCATGGAAGGGTTTTACCGCGAAGGCGCAAAGAAGCGAAGAAGTTTTTAACTACAGAGCTAAACAGAGCACGCAGAGGTTAAGCCTAAAAAATTGTCTCTGCGTGCTCTGTTTAGCTCTGTAGTTAAAATATGCCTGCGGCACTTCTTTTAATAAGAGGCGGGCATAATATTTTGCCGCAAGGCTTCTCCCAGGATCATGGCCGAGGCGTTGATGACGTTCAGGGAGCGCAGGCCGGGCTGCATGGGGATGAAGATCCGCGCATCAGCCGCGTTATGGACATTTTCTGGCGCCCCGGCGCTTTCGCGGCCCGCCAGCAGGATATCACCGGGCTGGAAGGTGAAATCCGTGTAGGGCAGGGCGGCCTTTGTGGTCATCAGGATCAGGCGGCTTTGTTGGGTTTCGCGGAATTTATCCCAGGAGCTGTGGCGGGTCAGGTGCGCGGCTTCATAATAATCCATCGCGCTTTGCCGGATTTTGCGTTCATCCCATGGAAAGCCGCAGGGTTCGATGATATCGAGCGGGCAGCCCATACAGGCACAAAGTCGCATCGCCGCGCCGACATTTTGCGGGATATCGGGCTGGTAGAGGGCGAGGGTGATGGTCATGGAGCCAGTTTAAGGCGCAGGGTTCAGGCCCGCAAGCTGCGCGCAGATATCATATAACCGATCGCCGGGCGTATCGAACACCAGTTCTTCTGTCGCGTCTATGGCGCGCCACATGCCATAGCCCATCTCCGATTGTATCTGGCCTGGACCCCAGCCTGCTACTCCAACAAAAAATTTAAAAACTTCAAACTTATGCGCGCTGAATTCCTTGATCGTCGGACGTAGGCAGAATGAGCCGGCATATTCAGCAAATTCCGCATTCGGTATGCGATTGCCTTCAATAACTTGACCATCTTCCTTCTTATAAACAATCGCTACTTCCCCCATTGGGCCGCCACTATATAGTCTTCTTTGATCATTCGGATGGGCGAGATCAACACCGATAGCCTCATCCTGATCATCTTTCAGAACCAATATGACCGCGCGATGAAATACATCGTTTAGAGTGCCGGTTTTTGGCATAAGCGAAACAAGCAGCTTGCCCGCAAAAGAATTGAACTTATTTGAAATGTCTTGTGACATTGAATATCTCCTCTAACTTCGAAAGTGCAACATTATGTATTCATAAAGAGTTTCGCAAGGATTTTTTATGAAATTAAATAAGGGTCATACATCTTTCATACAATTGATCACTTGGTGTATGCCAGACAAGATTTTCATCTGCATCAATAACATGCCAGCATCCCAAGGCGATTTCATTCTGAATGCCGCCCGGTTTCCATTGGGCCGAACCGCAAAATACCTTTTGATGGATTGGCGGCGGTTCCTTGTTCAGTTCTTCCATGGTCGGCCTTGGCCCGAATGTGGCCATATATCCCAGGGAGGGCAGATTCGGGATACGGTCCATCCATGAGGGCATGTTATCGGGATTTCGAAAAATTATGGCGCTATGATCACCCGCGCCGCCCCTGAAAGCATAGTGGTTCAAGGGGTGTGCCAGATCGACTCCGGAGGCGCCTTGAGGATTATCCCGCAAAACCAAAACCACGGACCGGTGAAAAAAATCGGACAGCGTGCCCGATAAAGGCATCAGGGAAACCAGCAATTTGCCGGCATGGCTGTTAAAAGTATTTTTTACGGTCATGTCAAGTCTTTGATTATGTATTTTATTGTCTTTTAGCAGAGTTTTTATGAGCGGGCAAAGTCCGCGTGATCCGTCAATTTAAATATTTTTGTGCGCGATGGCCGTTCCCGCTGCAACAGGGCTTGCATCCGCCGTTAATTAGGGGTAAATCGCTGTATCTGTTATCGTCTTTCACGAAGCGCATCATGAGTACCGAAATCATTAAAGACCATCATGAAGAAGGCGGCACGCGCCGCGATTTCCTGTATCTGACCGCCGGAGCCTTCGGCGCGGTCGGGGCGGGCATCACGGCCTGGCCGTTCATCGATTCGATGAACCCGGCGGCCGATACGCTGGCCCTGTCCACGGTCGAGGTTGACCTGACGCCAATTCAGGCCGGTCAGGCGATCACCGTCACCTGGCGCGGCAAGCCGGTGTTCATCCGCCACCGCACGGCGGAGGAAATCGACGCCGCGGGCAAGGTGGATGTGACCACGCTGCGTGATCCTGAAACGGACAAAGACCGGGTCAAGAAGGCCGAATGGCTGGTCATGATCGGCATCTGCACCCATCTGGGCTGCATCCCGCTGGGCCAGAAATCGACCGACACCAAAGGCGAATTCGGCGGCTGGTTCTGCCCGTGCCATGGCTCGCAATACGATACATCAGGCCGGATCCGTAAAGGGCCCGCGCCGAAAAACCTGGCCGTTCCGGCCTATGAATTCCTGTCCGATACGCATATCCGTATCGGCTAGTTCTGATTTTAAGGGAGTAGTTTCACATGGCCAGCGGTCCCCGCGCCGAATTCAAAAACCCGGTCGTCAACTGGATCGACGAGCGTCTTCCCGTGTTCACAATGATGAACAAGGAATACGGCACGTTCCCGACGCCGAAGAACTTCAATTATTTCTGGAGCTTCGGCGGCATCGCGATGACGATGCTGATCATCATGATCCTGACCGGCATTTTCCTGGCGATGAATTACGCGCCGAATTCCCACCTGGCCTTCGGCAGCGTCGAACACATCATGCGCGACGTCAATTACGGCTGGCTGCTGCGGTACCTGCACATGAACGGCGCGTCCTTCTTCTTCCTGGCCGTGTATATCCACATCTTCCGCGGCATGTATTACGGGTCGTTCAAGAAGCCGCGCGAATTGCTGTGGATTTTCGGCGTGCTGATCTACCTGCTGATGATGGCGACCGCGTTCATGGGCTATACTTTGCCATGGAGCCAAATGGGCGGATGGGCCGCAACCGTTATTACGAACCTGTTCTCCGCCATTCCAGGCGTTGGCGAAATGCTGGTGTCGCTGCTCTGGGGCGGGTTTTCGGTCGACAACCCGACGCTGAACCGCTTCTTCGCGCTTCACTATCTGCTGCCCTTCGTGATTTTCGGCGTGGTGTTCCTGCATGTATGGGCGCTGCACATCACGGGGTCCAACAACCCGCTGGGCATTGACGTGAAAGGTCCGCAGGATACGGTGTCGTTCCATCCGTTCTATACGGCGAAAGATGCATTCGGCCTGTGCGCCTTCCTGGTCGTTTATGCTGCCGTGTCGTTCTTCTACCCGAACGTGCTGGCGCACCCGGATCACTACATCGAATTCGACCCGATGAAGACGCCCGCGCATATCGTGCCGGAATGGTACTTCCTGCCATTCTACGCGATCCTGCGCTCGATCACCTTTGGCGTGAACCCTTATGTCGGCATTGCGCTGGTATTTGGCATTGCCGGGATCATTCCGCTCTATTGCGCGAAAACCCGCGAGATGACATTCGCCGCCGCGAAAAACAGCTGCGATATGGCCCGCGCCATGATCTGCAGGTTCCAGATGCCGATCCTGCTGGCCGCCGGTGTGTTTTTCGCGCTGGGGTATCTGTCGCAATATGAAGTCTCGACGGGCGGCCATATGCTGAACCTGCCGATGTCGACGCTGGCGCCGATCAACGCAAAATTCGGCGGGGTGCTGGCCATGTTCGGCGCTGTGGCGATCCTGTTCGTCCTGCCCTGGCTGGATACGCACCCGGTGCGCAGCGCGATGTTCCGCCCGAAATACCGCATCGCGCTTCTGGTGCTGGTGGTTGATTTCGTGGTGCTAGGCTGGATCGGGTCCCAGGTGCCGACCAACATGCTGACCATTATCGGCCAGATCGGCACGGCCTATTACTTCGGTTATTTCCTTGTGATTATGCCGTGGCTGTCCCGGAATGAAAAACCGCTGCCTTTGCCGAACAGCATCAATGAAGCTGTCCTTCAAGATCATTCAGCCCGGAGGCTGCCTGTATGAAACGTGTCGCTGGTATTCTGACCCTTGTCGCCCTGATCGGCTTTGCGCCCGTCACGGCACGCGCCGCCGAAGCGGAGCAGGCCGCCGATGTTCAGGCAGCATCCGCGCCTGAAGCCGCAGGCAGTGAGTCCAAGCCTGCAGCCAGCGCAGAAGGCGGCGAGCATGAAATCGCCTTGCCGGATGTGCAATGGTCCTTTGACGGCCTGTTTGGCGCCTATGACCGCGCATCGCTGCAACGGGGTTTCCAGGTTTACACGCAAGTTTGCGCCGCCTGCCATTCGATGGAACGCCTGTCCTACCGCAACCTGACCGCGCTGGGTTATACGGCGGATGAGGTCAAGGCGATTGCCGCGTCCCACACCGTGCATGACGGCCCGAACGATGAGGGCGAAATGTTCGACCGTCCCGGCCTGCCGAGCGATGGCTTCGTCGGCCCGTTCCCGAACAAAAAAGCCGCTGCTGCCGCCAATAACGGCGCCGTGCCGCCCGACATGTCGCTTCTGGCCAAGGCCCGCCATGGCGGCGCCAGCTATATTTACGGCATCCTGACAGGCTATGAAGAACAGCCGCCTGCGGGTGTAACCCTGCTGCCAAGCCAGCACTGGAATAAATACATGCCGGGCCATGTGATCGCCATGCCGCCGCCCATCATGGACGGGCAGGTTGCGTATGAAGACGGTTCACCCCAGACCGTCGACCAGTATGCGAAGGACGTCGCGTCCTTCCTGACCTGGGCCGCCGAACCCCATATGGAAGACCGCAAGCGGATCGGCCTGAAGGTCCTGATCTTCCTTCTGGTCTTTACCGGGATCATGTATGCTGTTAAAAAGAAGGTATGGGCCGATCACCACTGATCAGCTGCACCTTTCTGACCAACGGCAGACCGCGTGACTGAAGAAACCGCCGATAAGCGCAAACAGATCCATGAGCTTCGCATGAAAGCGAAGCTCTACCGCCTGATGGCGATTATATTCGCCATGGTCGGGACGGTTATGTTCCTGACGCTGTATTTCAAGAATGTCGATGGCAATATCATCGGCGCGCTGAAGCGGCCCTTGCTGTTATGCATGATGATTATTCCCTTCCTGCCCGCCATTGTCCTGTCGCGCCGCGCGCATAAATACCGCAAAGCGTTGCTGGCCCTGACCGCCAAGCCTGAGGCGGCGGCAACTGCTGCGGCCCCTGCGCCTGCGCCCGAAAAATAGTCTCACGCCATGCGCGACAGCAAAGCCGAAATTCTGCATTTCTGGTTCGAGGAGGTGGAGCCGCGCCAGTGGTTTCAGAAAAACGATGATTTTGACGACGTGATCCGCCAGCGGTTTTTAAGCCTGTATAAACTGGCGGTGGACGGGCTGTGCGATTCATGGAAACAGGATGCGGAAGGGTGCCTGGCCTATTGCCTGGTGATGGACCAATTTCCGCGCAATATGTTCCGGGATTCGGCTGAGGCGTTTGCGACCGATGGCAAGGCGCTGCTCACTGCCAAATACGCGGTATCCCGCGGGTTCGACCAGATGCTGCCCGTTTTGCGGCGGCGGTTTCTCTATCTGCCCTATGAGCATAGCGAAGATTTGACCGACCAGAAGACCAGCGTCGCGCTGTTCACGCGCACCAAAGACGAAGATCCCACCGGGTATGAATACGCGCTGCGGCACCTTCAGGTGATCGAACGCTTCGGCCGCTTTCCGCACCGCAACGCCGCGCTGGGGCGGGCGAGTACGGTGGAGGAATTGCATTATCTGGCGCAGCCGGATGCAGGGTTTTAATCTCAGTCCTCAACAAACGTCATACCCGCGAAGGCGGGGATCCGGCGATGAAGCCCACGGTTCTTGGAGATTAAAGCCGGATGCCCGCCTCCGCGGGCATGACGGATTGTTAAAGTTTCACCTCTTGGCGTTTTCACCCGAAATGGTACAATAAACGATTATTCCAACCCGATTCCGGGGGCTTTCCTATTTCGCCTGCACCAAGCTTGATCCTTTTGAACATTATCGGCGGCGTCTGCCTTATGCTATGGGGACTGCGCAGCGTCACCTCTGGCGTGACGCGGGCGTTTGGGGCTGATCTGCACCTGTTTATTTCCCGCTGCACGTCCAACCGGATTTTGGGCTTTTTGTCCGGTATCGGCGTCACGGCGCTGGTGCAAAGCTCCACGGCCACGGCGCTGATCGTAGCCGGCTTCTGTGACAAGGGGCTGATGACAGTGGCGGCGGGCATCACGGTGATGCTGGGCGCGAATGTTGGGACGGCCCTGATCGCACAGGCCATGTCGTTCCATCTGGAATGGCTGATGCCCATGCTGCTGTTTGCCGGGTTTGTTACCTTCACGGCCTTTCAGAAGAAAGGAAAGGGCGCGCATATCGGGCGGATGATGATCGGCCTTGGCATCATGTTGTGCGCGCTGTACTGGATCCGCGATGCCTCCGCGCCGCTGAAAAATTCCGAGATTTTACCGATGGTTCTGCAGTCGCTGGACACAGATCCGATTTTCTCTGTGCTGGTGGCC
Source organism: Alphaproteobacteria bacterium (assembly GCA_044220535.1). Classification (GTDB taxonomy): domain Bacteria; phylum Pseudomonadota; class Alphaproteobacteria; order Micavibrionales; family Micavibrionaceae; genus JBDHTS01. The sequence goes on from JBGAQU010000006.1 coordinate 29,528, forward strand.
AGCATTCTGACCTGGATCTGCCATTCGTCGCTCGCCATTGTGCTGCTGATGGTGTCGCTGGTTTCAGGCGGCGTGCTGCCGGTGCATATGGGCCTGGCGATGGTGCTGGGCGCCAACCTGGGCGGGGCGATGGCGCCGCTGATGGCAACGCTGAAAGACAGCCCGCAGGCGGCTCGTGTACCCTTGGGCAATCTGATCACGCGGCTGATCGGCGTGGTGCTGATGCTGCCGTTCCTGTATCCGGTGATGGAATATCTGAACGCGTTCAGCAGCAAGGATCATCAGATCCTCGTCAATTTTCACGTCATGTTCAATGTCCTGCTGGCGATTGCGTTTATGCCGTTTTCCGGTGTCGTGGCCAAAGCCGTCATGAAAATCCTTCCTGATAAAAAAGTAACGGATGATCCGGGGCAGGCGCGGTATCTCGACCAGAAAGAACTCAGCACGCCCGCTATCGCCTTATCGTCCGCCGCGCGGGAAACTTTACGCATGGCGGACATTGTCCAGAATATGCTGGAAGATACGATTATCGCCCTGCGCACCAATGACGAGACTCTGGTCTATCGCATCCGGGAACGGGATGACGTGCTGGATAACCTGCATAAGGCGATCAAACTCTATATGGCGAAGATGACGCGCGGTTCACTGGACCCAAACGAATCCAAGCAATATGTGCAGATTTTAAGCTTTTCCACCAATCTGGAGCATGTCGGCGACACCATCGATAAAAGCATGATGGAAATGGCGCTGGTTAAAATTCGCAGCCACAAGCGGTTTTCAACGCAAGGCTGGGAAGAAATTCTGGACATCCACAATCTGGTCATGGAAACCATCCGCCTGGGCCAGAGCGTGTTCGTGTCGAACGATACAAAGCTTGCCCGCCGCCTGCTGGAAAGCAAGGATCGTCTGCGCCTGGCCGAAGCGCGCGGGACGGAAAGCCATATGCAGCGCATCCGTGAAGGGCTGGCGGATACGATTGAAAGCAGCTCGCTGCATCTGGATATCATCCGCGATTACCGCCGCATCAACAGCTATATGGCATCGATTGCCTATCCGATCCTGGAAGAGGCCGGGCTTTTGAGTGAGAGCCGCTGGAAGACTGTGGGTTAGTTCAATAAAAAGAGCAGTCATCCTCCGGCTTGACCGGAGGATCTATACGATGGTTCGAATAGCAACCAAAAACTTTTATGAATGACGTGAGATCGTGCCTTGCAAAACCTATGCATGGATCCTCCGGTCAAGCCGGAGGATGACAATTTGATATTCAATCAGCTGTCTTTAACAATCAAAACGCCTTTTGCCGTCAGCATTTCCAGCGCGTCCAGCGAACCGTGGTCACGCGCCGTGCCAGGATCCCCGATCCTGATGCGGGTGATCCCTGTGCCGACCAGATTCACCTGTTCACGCGCCGTGGGTGTCTGGCTGCAATAGACAAGCCCGTCGGCCAGGCGCAGACCGCGTCGCGCTGCGTTCATCATCAGACGGTTTACAGGTTCCAGCATATAAGTGTATTTGCCGTCTGCCTTGCCGATTTCCACCGCGTCCTGCTCATAGGAATAGCCGATGACAGGGTGGGCGAGGGCGGTCATGACAAAGGGTTTGCCGCTGCGATCATGCGCGATGGCCGCAGCGAAGCGCGGACGATCCGCTTCCCGGATGGCGACATCAAGCGCGGCATGTTCCAGATCTGATTCAACGCGGTCAATAACCACGGGCCTGTCTTCATGCGGTACAAATCCCGGCAGTGGCTCAAATATGGGTTCAAGCGTTTCATTTTTACGGTTGATGCTGTAAACCTCCATGCCGGCCTTACGGCAGATGCGTAAGGACATGTCGTCAAAATCATCGCCGCGCCGGTCGGCAAAATCCTTAGCGAAGCCTTTATGGTCAATATAGACCGCTTTTATCCCGGCTTCTGCCATGTTCTTCGCGCAATTGGGGCAGAATGGGTCGGTCACAAATACGCTTGCGCCGTCCGTCCCGGGCGCATTCAGCAGGCAGGCGGTTTCCGCGTGGATCGTACCGCTGGAATTGCCGATCCGCGCATCCATCCCGAAACAGGTGTGGATGCGGTCCGGCCAATAATTTGTCATGGCGATCAGGAAAGGATTGTCATCCGCATCCGTTCCAGAAACGGCGGCGGCAATTTTATTCGTGGGATGCGCGCTGGTGTTGACGATATCGACCGCGCGCTGCATATGTGCAAACGGAGAAAGAACCATAGGAACTTTTATTTTAAAAAGGATCAGTTTACAAGCGCAGGCGCAAGACGTGCGATGACCCGATCGGGAGGGGCGGCGCTGGACAATACCGGCCAGGCCAATGGCGTTGCGATTTCAAAGCAATGGGAAAGAACAATAGATGGTCTGCTGCTTTTGGTTATGCCCATTTTATCAAAATGCCGCTCCATTTTAGCCAGGGCATTGAAACCGCGTTCTGCCTTGCTGTCATAGTGCATAACCAGCCTGTCGTCAGTCGCCTTCATTAATTGTTGGCGCATGACATACAGTGCCCGATTGGCTTCTTCTTTTGTTAATTTGCTGGATACATGCCGTGCCGCATTGGGAGAATCATCATAACTGCAAGGTTTGTGCAGGATTTCGCATTCAATTTCAGAATCCCAGGCAAAAGTAAGGGGCTCTTCGAGCCCCGGTACATCAAGAACAAAACAGACGTCGTCGCAGATCAATTCAAAGCAGGTTTTTTTGCCGGCCATGCCATGCATTGCTTCAGGCAATTCGATGACATGGCGTGTGCGCATGCAATCAATCCTGAAGTATTCCTTTAACGCCGTTTCATCAATACCTTTTAAAGCGTCATGGAGTTCAGGGTATGCATAGGAAGGATATTTTTGGAAAAGTTCGTTGAATGTTGCGCGGTCAAAATCAGGAATGCGGGTTTCGTATTCACCGCGTCGGACTGCGCCGCTCTCATCCCTGCTTTTGCCGGTTTTAATGCAAATATCCGGTGTTATAACCAAACCAGCTTCAGGATCAAGGCACGTGCCGCGAATGCGGGCGCTTGCGCCACGATTCAGCAAACTAAGATTTTCGGTGTCCAGCTGCCGTGTAATCAGGCGACGGTTGTTCTGCGATGAATGAATCATGCCCTGGGAGGCAAAGTAAGTCTCAATGTCAGTGAAGGCAGTGGTATATTTTTTGGGAACAAGGAACTTAATCTCGACTTCGCTTGCGTCGGCGGCGCGCGCGCTGAATGTCGGCGCTAAAGGGGCGTTTACTCTAAGACTGCTCCTGGCTCTGGCCATCGTCACTCTTTTTAGTTAGGGGGTACGCTCGTGCCATATTTATAAGCGAACCCTCATACAAAAATCAATGTATTTTTATGAAAAAATACAGAATAAATGTAACTCTTTAGTATAAAAGCCCTGAATTTCCGCCTTTCCTATGTTTCTGGATTAAGGCGGGAATAAGACGAATTCTGTGGATTATAATTATGAAAATATATAATTGATGGTTTTTCTATCCCTGTCTCTGTCTGTCTTTGGCGTTTCATGTTAAAAATCCTAGCAAGAGATTCTTCCAGAACGGAGTTCCAAAAATGGCTTCCCCCAGTTATGACGTCATCGTGATCGGTTCCGGGCCGGGCGGCTATGTCTGCGCCATACGCTGTGCGCAGCTGGGGCTGAAAACGGCCTGTGTGGAGAAGCGGGACACGCTCGGCGGAACCTGCCTGAATGTTGGCTGCATTCCTTCGAAGGCGCTGCTCAGCGCGTCAGAGAAATATGAGGCCGCCGGGCATCACTTCGCCGGCATGGGCATCGATGTCGGCACGCCGAAGCTGGACCTGAAAACCATGATGAAGTTCAAGGGATCGGTTGTGGACGCCAACACCAAGGGCGTCGAATTCCTGTTCAAGAAAAACAAGATCGATTGGTTGAAAGGCGAGGGCAGCATCGACGCGCCGGGCAAGGTGAAGGTCGGCAAGGATGTGTATGAAGCAAAGCATATCATCATTGCCACAGGATCCGATGTATCCACCCTGCCGGGGATTGAGATTGATGAGAAGAAAATCGTATCCTCAACAGGCGCGCTTGAACTGGATAGTGTACCGAAACACCTGGTGGTCATCGGCGGCGGCGTGATCGGCCTGGAAATGGGCGCGGTGTGGGGCCGCCTCGGCGCGAAAGTGACTGTGATTGAATATCTCGATCGCATCCTGCCAGGCATGGACAACGAGCTGTCCGCGACCGCGCAGAAAATCCTGAAAAAACAGGGCATGGATTTCAAGCTGGGCATGAAAGTGACGGAGGCGAAATCTTCCAAGTCAGGCGTAACTCTGAAAGTGGAACCCGCGAAAGGCGGAGCCGCTGAAAGCATCGAGGCGGATATCGTCCTGGTCGCTGTGGGCCGCAAGCCTTACACGGCGAAGCTTGGCCTCGATAAAGCAGGCGTGACGCTGGATGAGCGCGGACGCGTCAAGACCGACGATCATTTCCAGACCAATGTGAAAGGTATTTACGCCATCGGTGACGTGATCGCAGGGCCGATGCTGGCGCACAAGGCGGAAGACGAAGGCGTGATGCTGGCGGAATTGCTGGCGGGGCAGAAGGGGCATATCGATTACGATTGCATCCCGGGCGTCGTCTATACCTGGCCGGAAGTCGCGGCGGTGGGCAAGACAGAAGAACAACTGAAAACCGCAGGCACGGAATACAAGGTCGGCAAATTTCCCTTCACCGCCAATGGTCGCGCACGCGCGATGGGCATGACGGATGGCTTTGTAAAAATTCTGGCCGACAAGCGCACTGATCGTGTGCTGGGCGTTCATATCATTGGGCCGGAGGCAGGGACACTGATTGCAGAAGCGGTGCTGGCAATGGAATTCGGTGCGTCGGCGGAAGATATTGCTCGCACATGTCACGCGCATCCGACATTGGAAGAAGCAGTAAAAGAAGCTGCGTTAAATGTCGATGAGCGGGCATTGCATATTTAATAGCTTGTAGAAGCTATTTCGGTTGCATCGTCGCATCTTTGGGCGCGTTCATGACCATGCATTTGGCCTCAAGAATGGCTTTCTTTTCGTCAGGTGCCGTTACAGCCGTAACCGTTACATCAAAGGGTAAAAAACCCGGTTCTCCCCGCAGCGTATGGCGGCGTGGATCGAAGGGAATATAAGGGCAGTCTTTTTGCGGGTTATCCTCTCCTTCCAGTACAATAGCCATGCGATCGTTCATATGCAGGCGCGCAATATCCAGGACGCTGCTGTTGAAAGTTATCTGCATGGTGTTTCCGTCAATACGCTGATTACGGCCTTCTTTTACAAGAGTATGGCCATCATGTATGGGTAGCATTTGAATCGTTTCATCGGCAAGCGCAGGCTGAATACCGAGCATGGCGCTCATAAATGCTGGAATAATAGAAATCTTACTCATAATATATTATAGAAAAAAAATCACTTGGACGCACGATAAAAATTCAAATTTTTTACAAGGATTTATTTATTATTCAACGCTCGTGGATGAGAACGGCTATAAATGGCCATTAATTCTTTTGCATTAATATCCGTGTAACGCTGTGTGGTGGATAGGGATGAATGACCAAGCAATTCCTGAATCTCGCGGAGATTGGCGCCGTTTTGCAATAAATGAGTTGCAAAGCTGTGCCGCAAGGCATGAGGCGTCGCAGTTTCAGGAAGGCCCAATGATACACGCATGTCACGCATAGCTTTCTGTGCAATCTGTTGCCGCATCCGCTTGCCGCGTGCGCCAAGAAACAAGGCGCGATCCTGGGTTTCGGCGAAAGGGCATACGGCTCGATAGGATGAAATTTCGTCCTCGACGATTTTTAGGACAGGTACCTGACGTTCTTTTTTGCCTTTACCGAGTACGCGAATAAAACCGTCGCGCGGCAGGTCGCGTATGTTGAGGGATAAGGCTTCATCAATACGTAATCCGCAACCGTATAATAATGTCATCAGCGCCTGGTCGCGGCGCGTGATCCAGATGTCCTGATCCAGGCTAGCTGGCGCATCCAGAACCTGTAACGCCTGTTTTTCAAACAGGGGACGTGGCAGTTTGCGCGGCAGTTTCGGTGTGCGGACGGATTTCAGCGCGGCGTTGTGCAGGATGCCTTCGCGATCCATCCATTTGAAAAAATTCTTGATGCCGGACAAAGCGCGGGCGCGCGTGGCGGCACTTTGTCCGTTTATGGACTGGCCCGACATCCAGGACCGGAAATCACGCAGGGATGTATCGGACAAATCCTTGAGGGCAGGCGAGCGGCCATGATGGCGGCACAGGAAGTCAATGAACTGTGAAACGTCATTGGTATAAGCGCGCAGCGTGTGGCGGGACAGGTTTTTTTCAACCTTCAGCCAGCGCAGCCACTGGCCGAACGCATCGGCAAGATCTGGTGCGCAGATCTCAATCGACATCCAGCCACATCCGCATCAGGCGGGATACGACCTGGCCGACGAAGCCGATCAGCTCGGTGCCTTGCCCGGACTGGAACAAATTCGGGTCGCGGCTGCCGAAAGCGATCATCGCCGCAGGTGCGGCGGAGGCGATATCGAGCCGTACCAGCGCCTGGGATTTCACAAGGCCGGCGCCGCCGCCATAAACTTCCTCAAAACCCGCCGTGGCGCTTTGCAGGACGATGGGCTTTCCACCCATCATCAGGTCGATGGCGCCGCCATTCACGGCGCGAACGCCGGCCAGAGAGATCTGCGGGATGGTTTTGCCGGAGGCTTCGACCACCAGGCTAACAATATCGACATCGAAAATGGCCGCAAAATCCATGGTGATGACGCGGATAAAATCCTCAAAATTGCGGGAGTCGAGCAGCAGCAGGATGGCCTTCTGCACCCGCGTCTGGTTGTTCATATTGGCGCGGCTAGTCTCGATGATGTCCTTTGCCTGGTCCAGAACGTCGTCGCGGTCTTCGCGCACGCGCTTCACCATATAGGCCTGGAAATCGGCGACGCCTTTTCCCGCGACAACTTTTGGCGGGGCGAGAAAGTCGAGCACTTCCGGATGTTTCTCCAGAAAATTCTTGTTCGCCTTCAGCCAGTTTTTAACGTCGTCTGCGGTCAGGGATGGTTTTTTTGTATCGGTCATAGCGTCCGGCATCGGGGGCTCCGGTTGGTGGGAAGGGCGGCATACCGAATAATATTATATACTCATTGTCATCCCGGCGAAAGCCGGGACCGCGTTGAGAATGTGCGCTATGATGACCCGGTCCCGGCTTTCGCCGGGATGACAACTACTTTAAAGGATACTCTGCCCGGTCTTTTTCCAGTCCTCAACGAAGGCGGCGAGGCCTTTATCGGTGAGGGGGTGATTATAAAGCTGTTTGATGACGGCGGGCGGGCAGGTGACGACATGGGCGCCCAGTTTAGCCGATTCGATGATATGCATCGGATGGCGGACGGACGCGACCAGCACTTCCGTATTCCAGTTGGGATAGTTGCTGTAAATTTCGACGATGTCGGCGATCAGCTGCATGCCATCCTGCGATAAATCGTCCAGCCGCCCAACGAACGGGGAAATGAACGAAGCGCCAGCCTTTGCGGCCAGAATGGCCTGGCCGGGGGAGAAGCATAGGGTGACGTTGACCATCGTGCCGTTATCGGACAAAGCCTTGCACACCTTCAGGCCCGCAGGGGTCAGCGGCACCTTAACCGCGACGTTCTTCGCAATCTTGGCCAGTTTCTGGCCTTCCTTCAGCATGGTTTCATAATCGGTCGCGGCGACTTCCGCACTAACCGGGCCTTCGACCACACCGCAGATTTCCTCGATGAGCGGAATAAAGGGCTTGCCAGCCTTGGCGATCAGGGACGGGTTGGTGGTGACGCCGTCCAGCAGGCCGGTGGAGGCCAGGTCGCGGATGTCGTTGATATCGCCTGTGTCGACGAAGAATTTCATGGCAGTCCTTTTTGAATGAGGTGACTGTCATGTTGTAGCGGTTTGAACAAGGAAGGTAAACATTAACAACGAAGGATTTTTTATGGGCAGGTTACTGTAAAATAAATTTTGAAATATCAGGCAATCAATGCTAAAAATAAATATGGCAATTATTGATTTTAATGAAGTCAGGCAAAAACGGGTTTTATCCGCGGCTTATAATGAGGCAGGCATCCTCATCGAAGAATTTCTCGCAGCGAAATGGAAAGCATTGCCGCCTGAACAGCGCGGTATGGATATATATAGCAGGCTGAAGGCCGGTTACGGGGAAGAAAGCGTGTATTACACACCCGATGCCTTGAAAGCGAAGACCGCTGCATTTTATGGCCGCATTCTAGCCCTGCCTGACGAATATAAGACCCTTATTTTTACAAATCAGAATATTAATGTATCGGAACGCAATATGGAACAGTTTGCAGATGGTGGACCATGCATGGCGCATGACAATGTTCCGCATCTGCTGGCATCCATCAGGCAATCATTGCAGATCGCCATGCATGAAACGGAGGATGAGAAAAACCTGCGGCGGGCATTTTGCCTGGCGCATTCATTCTCAATCCTCAGCGACAAAATGTACAGGGCCAGCCTGTCGCCGGAAATCGATGCAAGACAGCTTGTATTGAAAAGTCAGTATAGGGAAGTGTTAGGGCCGAAGCATCAGGCGCTGTCGGATGCGTTCACTCGTCTTTCGCAAGATCACAGGCGGCAGGCGGAACAAATAATGGACCAGGTCGCCAAAATGTCGATTGATCATGCACTGGATACGATAGCGAACAGTGAATATATTTACGCGGTTAACCTTGCCGGGAGCGACCTCAAACGCTCAAGCCTGATTGGCCCTTTGACTCAACTGAAACGGGTTTATTGAAAGTCCATATTCTTTACCTGATTTTCCGGCATTTCAGTGCTAATCTTTCATGATCATGAAAACCGCATCGCTTTTTGATGATCCTGAAAAACTGGACGCCGTGACAGACGGGCTGGCCAGTATCCTGGTGCCTTATCCTGTAGGCCGCGCCTATAGCTATGGCGTGCCGCAGGGGATAAGCCTAAAACCGGGAAACTATGCGCTGGTGCCGCTCGGCGGGCGGCAGGTGGCGGGGGTCGTCTGGGACGGGGAACCGGAAGCCGTTGCGGCAAAAAAACTGAAATCCATCATCGCGCCCTGCGACGCGCCTGGCATGCCGGAGGTGCACAGGCGCTTTATCGACTGGGTCGCGCATTACACGATGACGCCGTTGGGGTCGGTGTTGAAAATGGCGCTGAGCGTTCCGGCGGGATTGGAGAAGGTGGATCCGGTTACGGTTTATAGATTACCGGAAAAAATAAGAAGTATGCTTACTTCTCCCTCTCCCCAGGGGGGAGAGGGAGAAGATAAGAAAAATAAATTCCTGCGCAACCTTTCCCCGCAGCGACAGAAGGTTGTTGAAGTTTTTCTGGACGGCGTTCCCCGTCGCGCGGCAGAAGTGGCAGAGCATGCGGGTTGTACGCCAGCGGTCGTGAAAGGGATGGTGCAAGCGGGAATATTGGAGGCGGTGGAGAGGCACGCCGCAGCGCCTTGTTCAAGGCCTGACCCCTCCCGCCCTGGCCCATCTTTATCCCAGGCACAGGAAGCTGCTGCTACGCATATGCGCGAAGCCGTGCAGAAGAATTGTTTTCATGCGGCGCTGCTGGATGGCGTAACGGGCGCGGGCAAGACGGAAGTTTATTTTGAAGCGATGGCGGAGGCGCTGGAGCAGGGACGGCAGGTGCTGCTGTTGTTGCCCGAAATCGCTCTGTCGAATGCCTTTTTGGATCGGTTCAAGGAAAGGTTCGGGTGTAAGCCCGCACTCTGGCATTCGGCCCTGACGCCCGCGCAGAGGCGCAATACGTGGCGCGGCGTGATTGAAGGGGAGACGAAAGTGGTCATCGGCGCGCGGTCGGCGCTGTTCCTGCCCTTCGCCGACCTTGGCCTGATTATTGTCGATGAAGAACATGATCCGGCCTATAAGCAGGAAGACAATGTCATCTATCACGCGCGCGACATGGCGGTGGTGCGGGCGCATCTCGGGAAAATTCCTGTGATGCTGGTGTCGGCGACGCCGTCGCTGGAGACGATGGCGAATGCCTGGGCCGGGCGCTATGCGCATTTGCACCTGCCGTCGCGGCATGGCGGGGCCACGCTGCCGGAGGTGCGGCTGATCGATATGAAGGCGGACAAGCCGGAGCGCCAGCATTTCATCAGCCCGACCCTGCGCAAGGCGGTGACTGAAACGCTCAATGCGGGCGAACAAAGCCTGCTGTTTTTAAATCGTCGCGGTTATGCGCCCCTGACCCTGTGCCGCACCTGCGGGCACCGCATGGAATGCCCGCGCTGCACGGCATGGCTGGTGGAGCACAAGAAGACCGGCAAGCTGACCTGCCATCATTGCGGGTTCAACGCCAAATTCCCGAAGGCATGTCCGTCCTGCAATGATACGGCCAGTCTGGCAGCCTGCGGCCCTGGCGTTGAGCGCGTGCTGGAGGAAGCCAAAGAGTATTTCCCCGAGGCGCGGATCGTCGTGCTGGCCAGCGACACGGCGGAAACGGATGAGCAGCTGCGCGGTATGCTGAAAGCCATTCGTGACCATCAATACGATATTATTATAGGCACCCAGATTATTGCCAAAGGCCATCACTTCCCGAAACTGACCTGCGTTGGCGTTGTGGATGCGGATCTGGGGTTGAAAGGCGGCGATCTGCGGGCATCGGAACGCACATACCAATTGTTGCATCAGGTGGCGGGGCGCGCTGGACGTGAAGACAGACCGGGTAAGGTTTATCTGCAGACCTTTTATCCCGACAATAAAGTGATGAAGGCGCTGACCCATCATGAGCGCGACGTGTTTTTGGATGTCGAGGCACAGGAGCGGGAAGATGCGGGCATGCCGCCTTATGGCAGGCTGGTTGGTATTATCGTCTCCGGCAAGGATGAGAAGCAGGTCATGGAGATTGCTGTGGCTTTGGGACGCACCGCTCCGCATGTGGAAGGCATCCAGACCTTCGGCCCGGCGGAAGCGCCGTTCTATCGCCTGCGCGGCAATTACCGCAGGCGGCTGCTGGTCAGGGCGGATAAGAATGTCGATATTCAAAAGGCAGTGGCGGGATGGATGGAGACAGTGAAAGTGCCATCGGCCATCAGGGTCTATATCGATATCGATCCTCAGAGCTTTCTATAGTTATTTCCCGAGTAACACCGCTGGCTTATCATAGATCGAACTGTTTTTGTCGTCTGAATAAAGTGCGGTCGATGCGGATGAATAATTTACCGCGCTATAAACAATATTCGACCAGTCTTTTCCACGTTCCCAGATATTCATAGGTTTGACGGTCTGACGGTTCAGGTTCGGGAAGACGGAACGCAGTGTATTATCCAGCTTAATAGAATAGGGATCGCCGAAAGACGGCGAGGCAAAATAATTCCCGACCATTACGCCGCCGTCTTTCAGATGTTTCTTAACATTCTGGAAAAATTCTTTGGTGATCAGGTATTCGGGTACGCTGACCGGGTCGCGGTATAGATCCAGCACGATGATATCGTATTTGTCCTTTGTCTGATTCAGGAAGGCGCGTGCTTCGATCGCTTCGAATTTTTTGTTGGGGGTCAGTTGTTCCTGCAGCAAATATTTCTCCGCGTTTTCTTTCAGGTCCTTATCTATATCCACATATAAATAGTTGTTCTGTTTATCCGTACGGCCCATGGTGAAGCCGCCTGCGCCGAGAACCAGGACGGATTTTACATTTTTTTCATCCGTCAGCGGCATCAGGAAATTTTCTTCGATGAATTTTGTATAGGCAAAATAGGGGTCGTCGCCGTCGGTATAAACCGCCGATGCGGAAGACCGGTTTAGGATCATATAACGTGCGTCGCCTTGCGCGGATTCACGGATCGCAATGGTGTTATATTTATTGTCTTTGACGATATGGAGCAGGGACAGCATTGCAGGGCTGTTCATCACAAGCGTCGCGGCAAGGCAGAGCGTAACAATAATATTGGACGGCGCGGCCCAGTTTTTATTCAGTAAAAAAACCAGGAAAACCATGCAGCCGATCGTGACGATCACCGCATTGTGCACGCCTGCAAACGCCATCAGCACCAGGGTGCAGAATATGGCGCCCATGAACGACCCCATGGTCGAAAAGAACAGAATGCGCCCTGCCATCACCGGAAGCCGCTGCCGTGAAAAGTAATTGCCGATCAACGGCACGGTCTGGCCCAGCAGAAAAACCGGATAGACTAGAAAGATCAGGGAATATAGAGACGTGATGTAAAGCCGGTTGGTGATGTGCAGGATATTGACGGTAAATTCAAAGGCATCATTCAGAAAGGTGTAGGACAAACCGAAGCTGAGAATGACGCTGGCAATGGTCAGGTTTTTGACCAGCCGTGCCCGGACAGAGACTTTCCCGGAAGGTTTAAACCCGCCTCCGGCAAAATACCCGAAGGCGAGCGGCATCAGGATTGCCGCGATGATGATGGAGACCGTATCGGTCCCGCTGCCCGTAAAAGGGATCAGCATCCGGATCGCCAGCAGCTCCGTCGACAGGACGACATAGCCTTCCAGAAAAATAATCAGAAACAGGGGCAGGGATGAAATCATGACAGGCATCCAGGGCTTGGCGGGCGAATAATCAGCATGGTATAGTCACGTAACCATATCATAAAAGCGTATTATTGAATGACCCTGGCTTTTGCCCGCCATTTACCCCGTGATGTCACCAGCTATGATTTGCTGAAGACATTTGCCGTTGTTTTGATGGTTGTCGATCATCTCGGTTATTATTTCTATAATGGGGAAAACTGGATGCGCATCCTCGGCCGGGGATGTGCGCCCATTCTGTTTTTTCTGGCGGGATACGCTCGGACGCGTGAGCTGGAGCCAAGGCTTTGGTTGGGGCTTGCGATCATGGAATTCGGGCGGTTTATGGCAGGTATGCCCATTCTGCCACTCAATATCACGGCTAGCTTTCTCTTCGTTCGAATGCTGATCGACCGGCTGATGTATTATGTAACATCAAAACCGGAAGCGTTCTGGCAGATCAACGGGACGATTATTCTATTGATTTTGCCGACATTTTTCCTGTTTGAATATGGCGTCCATGCGTTTTATTTTGCCATGCTGGGCTGGCTGGTCCGAAAACAGCAGGAAGGGAGTCCTCTTGCATTTCGCGACCGGATCAATGCGCAATTCCTGTTTGCGGTGGGTGCTTTTACATTCTGGGAAACTGTAACGTTTGCCTTCAGCCAGCTTGAAATGTTCGCGCTGGCGGCTTGGGTCGTACCGATTATATGGGCCGCAACCTATTTCCGGCCGATGGAATTTCCAGGTTTCAATGCCCGTTTTCTGGCGCCGGTCAAGGCCTTGCTGCAGTTTTGCGGACGCTGGACACTGGAGATTTATGTGGTTCATGTCATGCTCTTTCAGGCCATCGCAACCTTTACCGATCCCGCACGGTTTCCCGCCTTTCATTTTCAGCTTTTGCCCGGGTAAAAAACCTTACAGGTGGCTTGCGTTTCCGGGGTTTCCTGTGCTAAACCAGCGCCACGGAAACATTATGGTCGCATGGGTGTAAACGTGGCAGCAGCTTCATCCTCCAAAACAGGAATCGTCCCCACCCGCTATGCCGCGGTTTTGCTGGATATGGCAGCCGATGCCGGCCTGGTCGAAAAGGTCGAGGGAGACATTCGCGATCTGGGCGCGATGATCCGCAGTGCGCCGGACCTTCAGGCCACGCTTTCAAATCCCCTGGCCGGGCGCGAGCGCCTGACGGCTGTTATTGCGGACATTGCAAAACAGGCCAAGCTGCAACCTCTGACATCCAATTTCCTCGGCGTTCTGGCGGCGAATAACCGTCTGGGCATGCTTGAGAAAGTCCTGATTGCATTTCAGGATGAACTGGTACGCCGCCGCGGCGAAGTCAGCGCCAAAGTGCAGACGGCGTTCGCATTATCCCCTGAGCAGACCCAAGCGCTGAAAGAGCAGCTGGGCAAGGCCATGGGCTCGAACATCACGCTGGACGTGGAAGTGAATAAGGATCTGCTGGGCGGCATGGTCGTCACGGTCGGATCGAAACAGATCGACAGCTCGGTCAAGCGCCAGCTGGAACTGCTGAAACGCGCCATGGCGCAGGGCAAAGCCGCTTAAAAAATTTAAAACTGAAAAGGAAAGACAATGGAAATCAGAGCCGCGGAAATTTCAGAAATCCTGAAAAAGCAGATCGCCGAATTCGGCGCTCAGGCTGACGTTGCCGAAATCGGGCAGGTGCTGTCGGTTGGCGACGGCGTTGCGCGTATCTACGGCCTTGACCAGGTCCGCGCGGGCGAGATGGTGGAATTTCCGGGCGGCATCAAGGGGATGGCGCTGAATCTTGAGACGGACAATGTCGGCGTGGTTATCTTCGGCGACGACCGCGACATCAAGGAAGGCGACATCGTTAAGAGAACCGGCGAAATCGTCCAGGTGCCGGTCGGCAAGGGCCTGCTGGGCCGCGTGGTCGACGCGCTGGGCAACCCGATCGACGGCAAAGGCCCGATCCAGTCCAAAGAATTCCGCCGCGTGGAAGTGAAAGCCCCCGGCATTATTCCGCGTAAATCGGTGCATGAGCCGATGCAGACAGGCATCAAGGCGCTGGACGCGCTGGTGCCTGTGGGCCGCGGCCAGCGGGAGCTGATCATCGGCGACCGCCAGACGGGTAAGACCGCCGTTGCGATCGACACGATCATCAACCAGAAGAACTTCAACGGCTCCAAAAACGAAAAAGAGCATCTGTATTGCATCTATGTCGCTATCGGCCAGAAGCGTTCGACCGTGGCGCAGCTGGTGCGCGAACTGGAAGAGCAGGGCGCGATGGAATATTCCGTCGTCGTCGCCGCCACCGCGTCCGACGCCGCGCCGATGCAGTTCCTGGCGCCCTATACGGGCTGCGCCATCGGTGAATGGTTCCGTGATAACGGCCTGCACGCGCTGGCCATCTATGACGATTTGTCGAAACAGGCCGTGGCCTACCGCCAGATGTCCCTGCTGCTGCGCCGTCCGCCGGGTCGCGAAGCCTATCCGGGCGACGTGTTCTACATCCACTCCCGCCTGCTGGAACGCGCGGCAAAGATGAATGACGAGCAGGGCGCGGGGTCACTGACCGCACTGCCGATCATCGAAACCCAGGCGGGTGACGTGTCCGCCTATATCCCGACCAACGTGATCTCGATCACCGATGGCCAGATATTCCTGGAAACCGGTTTGTTCTTCAAGGGGATACGCCCCGCTATTAACGTGGGCCTTTCGGTTTCCCGCGTGGGCTCGGCCGCGCAGATCAAGGCGATGAAACAGGTCGCGGGCAAGATCAAGCTGGAACTCGCTCAGTACCGGGAGATGGAAGCCTTCGCTCAGTTCGCATCGGATCTTGATGCTTCGACCCAGCGCCTGCTGGCCCGCGGCGCGCGCTTGACCCGTCTGCTGACCCAGCCGCAGTACTCGCCGCTGGCGGTGGAGGAGCAGGTCATCGTGATCTACGCCGGTACCCGTGGTTTCCTCGACAACGTGCCGGTGGATCAAGTCTCGGTTTACGAAACCCGCCTGCTGGAAGAACTGCGTTCCAGTGGCAAGGACATTCTCGCCACGTTACGTGACAAGAAGGCGCTGGACGATGCGCTGGAAGCAAAGATCAACGCATTTTTAGATCAGTTCGGCAAAGGCTTCGGCGGGACTGTTAAGAAGGCGGCTTAAGACGTGAATGAAGATTCAGGGCAAGTCATATCGGACTATGTCTCCTTAACCATCGATCCGGCCATTGCCTGGCCGGTTCTGGCAAAGAGAACCGATCAGCTGCCATCATTCTTCAAGCTGGCTTTAAGGGCGGTTGATGGAACACTTTATAGTTATGTTCCATCGGCCTACGACATTATGAACGGCCAAAATCAGCCTGTAGGCATGGCATTGGCTTTTCTGTCCGCGTCAACGGAGCAGCGTATGCAACGTCGGGATTATCTTGAAAATGTTTTCAAGGCGCACCCGCAAGTGGTCACGAATTTTGAATTTGGGGCTTTAAGACCATAATATTGACAGTACAAAATCTTTAATGTTATGAAAAAATAATTCGAACATTAAAGAGAGGAAACAATATGCTGACCAAAGTACAACTGGCATTTGCTGAAGGTGTCGAACCTGATCTGAGCGTAATTGCTGAAACGTCCGGCGTTACGATTATATCGGCGCTTGATTCCGCTATTAACGATTTTAATAACCCTGCTATATCCGGTATGTGTTTGCGCGGGCGCGATGCGGTTCAGGTAAGTGAATATGCAGAGCAAAAAATTCGTGAGCAGATTTAACGATTTAAGAGAAACAAGACCCAGGCTGTAAAACCAAAAAAGGAAGTTCAGTTTGAGCTGATTTTGCGGCTGACTCCGCAATTCTCCCTGGAACTATACAGTAATCCGTTGCATGGTGTGGGTCATTTTTTTCAGTTTATTGAATACAAACATGGGCTCGCGCTTCAGCGTATTCATGCCAGGAGAGCGGATAATGTGATTAAACTTGGACCATCTTACAAGATTGTCTCGGGTGGAAAGACGGTTTTCGCAGATACGTCGGCGATGCGCGCCATCAAGGCCGATCTTCAAGACATGGCAGAAAAATTTCCGTACCTGATTCAGAATTTTGAGTGTGTTGAATATTCGGATAAGAAGCCTGTTCAACAAGCGCCCCATCCCTTACCCCTGACCGCTTAAATGGAAATCAAACCATGCCAAGCTTAAAAGAATACCGTAACCGCATCACCTCCGTGAAATCCACGCGGAAAATCACGTCGGCCATGAAAATGGTGGCAGCGTCGAAGCTGAAGCGCGCACAGGAGCAGGCGGAGGCCAGCCAGCCTTACGCAACCGCCATGGCGGGCATGATGGCGCGCGTGGCCGAAGGTGTAGTGGTTGGGCCGTCCAGCCCAAAACTGCTCATCGGCACGGGCAGGGATCAGATTCATCTGCTGGTGGTTGTGACGTCCGACCGCGGCCTTGCGGGCGGTTTTAACGCCTATGTCATCCGCGCGCGCGGTGAAATCAAACGCCTGCAGGCCGAAGGCAAGACCGTCAAAATCATCTGCGTCGGCCGGAAAGGCCGCGACGCGCTGCGCCGTGAGTTCAAGGACGCCATCGTGGAAAGCTTCATGGGTCTTGGCGGCAAGGCAAAACTCAGCTTCGCCGAAGCGGATCAGGTTTCCCGTCTGGTGCTCGACATGTTCGAGGCGGGAGAATTCGACGTCTGCACGCTTATTTACAATGAATTCAAATCCGTTCTGGTGCAGAAGCCGGAAGCGCAGCAGCTGATCCCGTTCAGCCTGCCGGAAAAATCCTCTAACGATAACGCGAAGGCCGAAACCGGAACAAAAATCCCTTACAATTTCGAACCGGAAGAAGATGCTATCCTCGGCGCGCTGCTGCCCCGCAATATCGGCATCCAGATTTTCCGCGCCATGCTGGACTCCGCGGCGGGCGAACAGGCAGCCCGGATGACGGCTATGGACAACGCGACGCGCAACGCAGGTGACCTGATCAAGCGCCTGACCATCCAGTACAACCGCGCCCGCCAGGCCGCGATCACGAAAGAACTCATCGAAATTATTTCAGGAGCGGAGGCGGTTTAATGTCGGCTAGAGTATACGGTCTGTTTCCGGTTAATAAAAACGAATTGGAAATATTCGATGCGGCCAAAACTAAAATAGAAGCTGCATGGGCTGCACAAAAACCGACGTCGGCCGATCAGGCCAATGAACTGGTGTTCAGTTTTGAGAATATGGAGATTTTGGCTGAAGATGGAATTATAGAACCAGAAGAAGTTGAGAAGCGCGCCTTTTGGCTTCTTGACGCTGGATTCAGATTGGCATGATTTGAAAGCATAAGGAGATTCATAGTGGAACGGGATACTCTGGTAACGGGTGGCGGCGCGGTGGTTCAATTCCGGGCCGCGCAGGAACGGATTGCTGAAGATTTCCGTTCGGGCAGAGGTATAAAAACACAAGATGTGGCTGATCTTCAAGCTGGCTTGGCAGGCGCGAAGCTTGCGGTGTTATTTGGCGGTGAAGACCAGCATACAGTAGATTGTATGGAAAATTGGATTTCTCAATTACAAATGGGCTTTTGAAAGTAACTAAATCTCGGACAAAGCCAGTTTAGCAACCATCCTAAAAACGCTCTTTTCCGCAACCTTTGCCTTGCTTTCCGCCACTGTTTTCGGTACATAAAAGCACCGAATTCACATGTGAGGAAAACCGAAATGGCTAAGGCAGCATCGAAGGCGAAATCAGGCGCAACCGGCACAATCTCCCAGATCCTGGGCGCCGTTGTGGACGTGCAGTTTGAAGACGGCGCGGTCCCGGCCATTCTGAACGCCCTGCATGCCGAAAACGAAGGCAAGACCGTCGTTCTGGAAGTGGCGCAGCACCTTGGTGAAAACACCGTGCGCTGCATCGCCATGGACACGACCGACGGCATGACCCGCGGCACACCAGTTTCGGATACCGGTGCCCCGATTTCAGTTCCGGTTGGTACGCGCACGTTAGGCCGCATTCTGGACGTAATAGGTAATCCGATCGATGAGCGCGGCGCTGTCGAAGCGGAAGAAAACTGGGCGATTCACCGCGCAGCCCCAGCCTTCGTCGATCAGTCCTCGGAAAAAGAACAGCTGGTCACCGGCATTAAGGTTGTCGACCTTCTCTGCCCTTACCTGAAAGGCGGCAAGATCGGCCTGTTCGGCGGCGCGGGCGTCGGCAAGACCGTGACCATTCAGGAACTGATCAACAACATCGCGAAAGCGCACGGCGGCGTGTCCGTGTTCGCGGGCGTGGGCGAACGGACCCGCGAAGGGAACGACCTTTATCACGAGATGATCGACTCCGGCGTTATCAACCTGGAAGGCGAATCCAAGGTGGCGCTGGTGTTCGGCCAGATGAACGAGCCGCCCGGCGCGCGCGCGCGCGTGGCGCTGACCGGCCTGACCATGGCGGAATATTTCCGCGACGTCGAAGGCCAGGACGTTCTGTTCTTCATGGACAACGTGTTCCGCTTTACGCAGGCCGGCGCCGAAGTGTCTGCTACGCTGGGCCGTATTCCTTCCGCCGTGGGTTACCAGCCGACGCTGGCGACCGACATGGGCGCGCTGCAGGAACGCATCACCTCCACCAACAAAGGTTCGATCACCTCGGTCCAGGCCGTTTATGTTCCGGCTGACGACTTGACCGACCCGGCCCCGGCCACGACCTTCGCCCACCTGGACGCGACCACCGTTCTGTCGCGCCAGATTTCGGAACTGGGCATTTACCCGGCCGTGGATCCGCTCGATTCCACCTCCCGTATTCTCGACCCGCGCGTTGTGGGTGAAGAACATTACAAATGCGCGGCCGACGTCCAGAAAACCCTGCAGACCTATAAATCCCTGCAGGATATCATCGCCATTCTCGGCATGGACGAACTGTCGGAAGAAGACAAGCTGGTCGTGGCCCGCGCCCGTAAGATCCAGCGCTTCCTGTCCCAGCCGTTCCACGTCGCCGAAGTCTTCACCGGCTCACCGGGTAAATTCGTCGAACTGGCCGACACCATCAAGGGCTTCCGCGCCATCGTCGACGGCAAATACGACCACCTGCCGGAAGCGGCCTTCTACATGGTGGGAACGATCGAGGAAGCGGAAGCCAAGGCACGGAAACTGGCTGAGGCGGCTTAAGTTTAACCAGTTGAAGGGAGAGAGCGTTATGAAACGTTTTGCTTTGCTGGCGATCTCTTTCCTTGTTCTGATATATGCGCCTGTCTCCACGAAAGCTGAAACCGCTCCTGCCGATATTTATGCCTGCACGAAAGACAGCGACTGTGTTGTGAAGGACGTGCATAATTGCTGCGGCTACTACCCGGCCTGCGTGAATACCAGCGCCGTGATAGACGTCGAAGCCGTTAATCGCGAATGCGCAAAACAGAATGTCGCAGGTGTGTGCGGGTTCCCGGAGATTTCCGGCTGTACCTGCCAGAACGGATTATGTGTTAATATTGAATCCGGTTCTTCATCGGAAAGTGTTCCGCAATGATAGGCATGCTAGGTAGAGTAATTGCGGTCTGTGCCATATCTCTATTTATTTCTGCACAGGCGATGGCAGATAATAAAATCCTGGTGCCGACAAGTGAGGTTGTGCGAAAGACTTTTGGCGAGCGGTGCAAAGTCGTCAAGCAGTGCGGCGATCTGAGCTATATCGATTGTGACAGCATGGTGGATGGCCCAGCCTATTACGTGCGGACGGCTACACTTGATGTGGTTATGAACTGCGGGGGATATTGCATGGCGCCTAAAGAAGACATGAAAGACAAAAACTGTTCCCAATGCCCGCCTGAACAATGGACATGTAAAGATTAAGGACTTGAAAATGGCTGAGATCGCAACACAAAAAACCTTCAACTTCGAACTCGTTTCACCTGAGGCGCGGCTGATTTCAGAACCTGCCCGCATGGTGACCATTCCAGGCGAAGAGGGGGATTTCGGCGTGCTGGCGGGGCATATGCCGCTGATCGCGACGATCCGCCCCGGTGTTGTTGAAATCCTGGCCGCGAACGACTCCGCGCCGCGCCGCATTTTTATTGCGGGCGGCTTCGCTGACGTGAATGCCGAAAGCTGCACGGTGCTGGCGGAGGAGGCGGTGAATGTCGCCGACCTGAACGCTGCCGAGATTGAGCAGATGGTGCGTAACCTTCAGGAAGATATGGGTCTGGCGAAGGACGACATGGAACGCGCCCGCATCAGCCGCCGCCTGACCACCGCCCGCGCAAAGCTGCAGGCCGTTACCGGGCATGTCGTTGCATAATTTGAATTAAATGCCGTCTTTAACATCTCGGTAACCGCGCGCTTAACCTGACCTTAAGCCGTGTCGCTTTATACTGGCCTTAGAAAGCGAACATGGTCATGAGTATAATAACGTGCGTAACTTTCCGCGCCGCGGACGATAAAATTCACAGCGATATCAGCCGTAACTGGAACAGGATCGAATCCGTGATCCCGGAAGACCTGACCCATGGCGTGATTTTTGATCCAAAAGACGCCGCCGTGTATGTGATCGGCCTGCGCGGTGTTGTGGATATCGATACGGTCCACGGGCTGATCGCCGACCTGCATATCATCCGCGACGAACGCGACAACCGCCAGTTGGTCTCCGATGCCGATTGCCGCCATATGCCCGCCCAGCATTTTGAATGCAACGGGTTTGCGAAGGTGGCAAAGTCAGGCTGAAAGCGTAACGCTTACTTTCCCGATAATGCTGTTTGTGCAGAAGACGGTCTTTGCTGCTTTCAAGCGATCAATCGTAATCATATCTTCCCTCGCCTGTCCGGATGAAAGCAGCAGGCCGCGCTCAATGCCATCCATCACGCCGCAGGATAAAGGCGGGGTAATCAGCGTGTCGCCTTCGGCAATGAAAATATTCGACACAGTCAGGCAGCAGACTTCGCCGCGGTTATTCAGCAGAATGGCATCGTCCGCGCCGGATAGCCGTGCTTCCTGCATCGCCAGAACGGCATCGCCATAGTTCAGGGATTTGATGCGGGACAGAGGCGAGCCTTCATTGCGGCGGACGCTCTGCGATATAATTGCTTTAACCGCCTTGGGTGGTTCCGAAACCGGATAAGCCCGTATCATAAGGGTCGGATGAACAGTGTCGGGTATAGTCAGCCCACGGGGTGCAGGCCCGCGAGTCAATGTGGTGCGGAGGGCGTGGCGACCTGTGGTAAAGCCGTTACGCTTGAGAAGATTATAAATAATATCTTCAAAATCCATATCCGGCATGGGAATGCCCAGAACATTGGCGTGCCTTTTCAGCCGTACGAAATGCGCGTCCGCATGCCGCAGCTGGCCATCGACCGAAAGCATCGTATCGAAAACACCATCACCCAGCAAAAAACCTCGATCGGACGGATTGATGGATATCTGATCGGCAGGCAGAAAAGATCCGTTACAGAACAGGATATCCATTTTGGAATCCTAATAGGTTTCGGCGCTGTAGCGGGCAATCGCGCCGGACATGATGGCTTTGCGATGGATGCGCAGGAAAACAACGCAGGACAGGACGATGTAGAACACAGAAAGTCCTATACCGATAGCAAGGTCTGGCCAGGATGCCGTGCCGCCTGTGGTAATAGCCCGGATATTTTCAAAGACATAGGTCGCGGGGATGGCATGCCCGACCATCTGCATCCATTCTGGCAGGATCGATAGAGGATAGAACACCGCGACAAAGGGGGAAATCACGGCCGGGATTGGCCAGATCAGCCATTCACCGGACGGGCCAAGACGCAGGAGCAGCGCGCAGCCTAAAATGCCAAGGGCGATTCCGAACAGGAAGATAATCAAAAGAAACGGCATAAGCGCCAACCCATAGGCAAAAAACGATAGCCCGAACACGCCTATCGCCAAAATCATCATGACAATCAGGCCGACGATACTGGTCATGACGCCGGATACAACGAGGCCCGCCAGATATTCGCTGGTGGTTAAGGGGGAGGCGAACACATTGAATAAATTGCGCGTCCAGCTGTCCTCCATATAGGCCATGGTCGTGCCCTGCATGATGCGGATAAATAAGTCCCAAAGCAGAATGGCGCCCAGAAGGACGACAACGAAATTGTAACCGGGCGAAGCGATGCTGTTCATATAACGCGACATAAAGCCCCAGACGATCATATCGACCGCGACCCAGGTGAACAGCATCATGGAACGCGAGACGCTGCCTTTCATCAGGTAGAACTGGCGCAGGACCATGCCGTGGATCGGGGGGATTTTCATGCGGCCTCCCCCTGAAGCGACAACGGTTCGCGCGCCATGGTGACGAACAAATCTTCCAGATTGGCCTGGCCGTATTCGCCCGCCAGGGTTTTAGGGTCGCCCTCCAGCAGGATTTTGCCCTGGGACATAAACAGTACGCGGTCGCAGACATCTTCGACTTCGTGCATGTTGTGGGATGTCCACAGCACGCCGCTGTCGCCGTGCGACGCAAAATCCCGGATATGGGCGCGAATTTCCCGCGCCGTAGCGGGATCAAGCGAAGCGGTGGGTTCGTCCAAAAGCAGAAGGCGCGGCTTGTTCAGCATGGCCTTGGCCAGGCAGGCGCGGGTCTGTTCGCCGGAGGAAAGCAGGCCGCATTTTTTGTCACGCAAAGCCTGAAGATCGAAACGGGCCAACAGGCTTTCGATACGGGCATCCAGACCGGGAACATTGTACATCAGGCCGAACACGCGCAGATTTTGCATTACGGTCAGGTTGCCGGGCAGGGGCGCATAGACGGCGGCGAAATTGGTGGTGGCGATAGCCTTGGATCGGTCGGCGGCCAAGTCAATTCCGTTGATATGGATAGTGCCTTCCGTCGGGCCGAGCACGCCCAGGATCATATTGATGGTGGTGGTTTTCCCGGCGCCGTTGGGACCGAGCAGGCCGACGATCTCATTTTTCCGCACAGCAAAGGAAATGCCTTCCACGGCGGTTTTGTCGCCATAGACTTTGCGAAGGCTGGAAATGGACAGGATGTCGGTCATGAAAGCTTATAACATTCTTCTTGGTTAGGCCGCAACTCTTAACGCCTGCTTGCCCTTTGCGATCATCGTGAAATTGCGGATCAGGTCGAGGCCGTATTCGGTCATGACGGATTCAGGGTGGAATTGCAGGCCGTAAATCGGGTGTTTTTTATGGCGGATGCCCATGATGATGTCGTCATCCGCCGTATGCGCCGTGATTTCCAGTGGGCTGTCGGCGTTCAGTTCGACGATCAGGGAATGATAACGCGCCGCGCGGATCGGGTTGGGCAGGCCCATGAACAGATCGTCCGCCGTATGCGCGATCAGGCTGGTTTTACCATGGCAGGGTTCATGGGCACGCACTGTACGGCCGCCAAAAGCCTCGGCGATACATTGATGCCCCAGGCAGATTCCGAGAATCGGGATGCGTCCCGTGAAATGCTTGATGATCGCGGTGCTGATCCCGGCTTGCGCGGGGGTACAGGGGCCGGGGGAAATGATGATGGCCTGGGGTGGGTTGGCGGCGATATCGTTGATGGTGATGGCATCGTTCCGCACCACTTTACGCTCATACCCCAGCATCCCGACATAGCGAGCCAGGTTGTAAACGAAGGAGTCGTAGTTATCGATTAATAAGATCATTTTTTTGACACAGAGTGCACAGAGTTAAGGAAGAGGACACAGAGTTAAAGCATGAAACGTTTTATTCCCTCCTTTATGAGCGGAACATTAAAATTAATGAGAAGGCCTGTCTTTACCTTGCAAAGGCGCATGTAATTAAGAATTTGCGCTTCATGTAAAAGAACTATTTTTTCTACACTTTTTAATTCGACCACTACGGTTTCTTCAACAAAAAAATCGACTTTGAAAGCTTGAGATATTATCAGATCTTCATAGTGAACCGTGACCGAATGTTCTCTCGTAAACCTGATCTTTCTTTTTGACAGTTCATAGTTTAAACAATCGGCATAAACTTTTTCATAGAGTCCAAGTCCCATTGTTTTATGAATGTTAAAGCATGCATCGACTATCTCACCGGTCAGTTCGTTAAGCTTGAGCGCGCACATCTTCTCTGTGTCCTCCCGCTTCAACTCCGTGCCCTCTGTGTCCAAAACTTTTTAACAATCCCTCCGCCTTCACCAGCGTTTCATCATATTCATCGGATGGAATGGAATCCGCGACGATGCCGCCGCCTACATTGAAGCTGACCTGACGGCCTTGGTAAACCAGCGTGCGGATGGCAATGCTTGTATCCATCATGCCGTTGAACCCGATATATCCCAGCGCACCGCAATACGGGCCGCGGCGGTCGTCTTCCAGTTCTTCGATGATTTCCATCGCCCGTACCTTCGGCGCGCCGCTGATCGACCCGCCCGGAAAACATAGGCGCAGGAGATCGAGCGGTGTTTTGTCCGCATTCAATTGTCCTTTAACCACGGAAACAAGGTGGTGGACGCGGGCAAAGCTTTCCAGCCCGCACAGAATGGGCACGTCGATGGAATGATCCATGCAGGCGCGGGACAGATCGTTACGCAGCAGATCGACGATCATCGAATTCTCAGCGCGATCCTTTTCGCTGTCCGTCAGATGTCTGGCGATGCGGCGATCCATATCCGGATCCGCATGGCGCAGGCGCGTCCCCTTGATCGGGCGTGTTTCAACATGGCGGTTGCTGACATTTAAAAAACGTTCCGGCGATGCGCTGGACAGGCGAATATCGCCAAAATTCATATAGGCGCCGAACGGCGCGGCATTAACGTCACGCAGATGCAGG
>JBGAQU010000101.1:0-7042 GCA_044220535.1 Alphaproteobacteria bacterium
AAGATCGATCAAAAAATGCAAAAGCGCATTTTACGGCGGTTGGACACCCTTGATGCTGCAACGAAGCCGGAGGACATGAATATTCCCGGCTTTGATTTTCACGGACTGCGAGGCCATGTTCCTAAACGCTATAGCGTTCATATAAATGGGCCATGGTGCGTGATGTTTGAGTGGGATGATGGCGCAAGAAACGTCAATTACGAGCAATATCACTGATACGGAGAATGTTATGATAGCAAGACAACCAACCCATCCGGGTGAAATACTGAAAGAAGATGTCTTTCCGGCTTTGAAGCTGAACGCATCGCGGGCAGCTGAGATGTTGGATATCTCCCGTCAGTATATGGGCGATATCCTCAACGGCAAAAAACCGATGACGCCGCTACTGTGCCTGAAAATTGGCAAGCTGGTCGGTAACGAGCCAGAAATGTGGATGAACATGCAGGCAAAATACAATCTGTGGGAAGTCGCGCAGGATAAGGCTAGTCAGAAAGCCGTGGCGCATGTACCGAATTACAGGGAGCTTGAAACGGTATAGCATGTTAATTCATATCAACGGTTTCCCAGGTGTCGGAAAATTGACGGTTGCTCGTGAGCTTGAAAAAGTTATGGGCGCGCGTCTGATTGATAATCATGCCATCATCAATTTGGCAACCATGGCGACTGAACACGGTTCTCCTGAATATTTGAAACTGTTATCAGATTTGACGAATTCATTATTCGCAACTCTTGCGGAGAATGCGTCTTTAAAGAATTTAATATTTACAAATGCCTTGGCCGCTGAGTTAGAAGAAGATGTTTCAAGACTTGAGTGTCATAGAGAATTGGCAAAAGCGCGTAATGAAATATTCGTTCCTGTTTTACTAACGTGCGATGTTGAAGAAAACAAAGCTCGTCTTGTGAGCGCTGGTCGTGCTGAACGGCAGAAACTGACCAAGCCGCATATCCTCGAAGAAATTTATGGTTCTTATACGCCATACCATCCTAAGGATTCTTATGGCTTGGTTGTGGATGTCACAAGAAGATCTCCGCAAGAAACTGCCGCTTTGATCAAACAGCATAGCGACAATTTAATGAGTGTTCAGATAGCTGCCCCGTCTCATCGCCAGCAACTCTAAATAATTTTTCCTTGGTCGCTCCGCTAGGCAAAATGTGGATTCGAACTCCAAAAATTAACGAACCGAAAAAGCTTCTAAATTCAGTACGTTCTGACCCCTACTAAAATTTTTCTAAGTAGGGTGACGCGCGGAGAAAATAGCCCTTGGAGAGACAAAATGGGGCGGATACGGGGGAGAATATCGCGCTGTCGGTAGGGTGAGAATGGCCGGAGAAGGCTAGGAATACTGGGCTTTTGAGCGGCGATGCTGTAACCGGAGACTTTGGTTCTTATCGGTTAAATGGCGGAGACGGAGGGATTCGAACCCTCGATACAGTTTAACCCGTATGACGATTTAGCAAACCGTTGCCTTCAGCCACTCGGCCACGTCTCCGCATTGCCTTTGAAAAGGCGATTGCATATTTAGCAGGCCTTGGCAGGGTGTGCAACAGATATAGGGCAATCCGTCATCTCATTACTTCCGTCATCCCGGCGAAAGCCGGGATCCATGGGATCGTGCAACATATTGAAAGGCAAGGGGTATGGGCTGCGAGGTCCCGGCCATTATGCTTGTTTGCATCCCTTTGTGGTTGCTTCGCCATCGTATGGATCCCGGCCTACGCCGGGATGACGATGAAGGGTTGACAAAATATGATTATTTTCCTATTATAATGGCGGAAAAACGAGGAGGCGAAAGGCACAGGCGGAAATGGTCCGCTCAAAATCTTCCTCAAACGAACTGAAAGAATTGTTTAATAAAATGAATGGTTTGAAGAAAGAAAAAACGTTTTTGAAAAACAAACTGAAGGACCAGCCTCAATTGACAGCTCCACATATTTATGTGGGAATTACGGGCCAAAGCGCAGGGAATATAAGTGAATGAAATTTTTTAAGAATATGACAGGCGGGAAAACGGTCGAAAAGGCGGTGCTGTTCACCGTTCTGGTCGCGGCTCTGGGGTATTTCGTCGATATTTTCGACCTGCTGCTGTTCAGCATCGTGCGAGTGCAGAGCCTGAAGGATCTGGGCGTGGCGGAAGGTGATTTGCTGGATACCGGCATCAGGCTGATCAACTGCCAGATGGCCGGGCTGTTGATCGGCGGCGTGGTCTGGGGCGCGGTGGGGGACAGGCTGGGGCGCATCTCCGTGCTGTTCGGGTCCATCCTGCTGTATTCCGTCGCCAATATCGCCAACGGGTTCGTGACCAGTGTCGATCAATATGCGGCTCTGCGTTTTATCGCGGGCATCGGCCTTGCGGGTGAACTGGGGGCAGGGGTGACGCTCGCCTCCGAATTGCTGCCGGGGCGGTGGCGCGGCCTGGGCACCACCTTTATCGCCTCGATCGGCGTCGCGGGCGCGATGATGGCGGCAACGATTTCGGATCTCACCGGCTGGCGCACATCCTATATGGTCGGCGGCGGCATGGGGCTGTGCCTGCTGCTGATGCGGTTGAAGGTGCATGAATCCGGCATGTTTAAACGGATTGAGGACAAACAGGACGCGCAGGTCAGCCGCGGCAATATCCTGATGCTGTTGAAACCGCGTTTACTCAAACGCTATCTGGCGGTAATCCTGGTCGGTGCGCCGCTCTGGGGCATGATCGGCTTGTTCATTACCTTCACGCCGGAATTTGCAAAGGATATGGGCATGGCCGACCCATTGCCGACAGCAGGCAAGGCCGTGTTCTATTCCTATCTCGGTCTGGTGTTCGGCGATGCGTTTATCGGGCTGCTCAGCCAGAAATTGAAAAGCCGGAAGAAGGCGGTCGGGTTTTCCCTCGCCATGATGACGGCGTCACTCGCGGTATATGTGCTGTTGCCGGGCAAAACACTGGAAATCTATTACGCGCTGTGCCTGTTGCTGGGGTTCAGTGTCGGATACTGGTGCATGTTCGTGCAGATGGCCGCGGAGCAGTTCGGCACCAATATCCGCGCCACGGCCACGACCACCGTTCCCAATCTTGTGCGCGCCATCACCATTCCGGCAACGGCGGCGTTCGGCGCGCTGAAGCCTGAACTGGGCGTCGTGGAAAGCGGAGTCGTGGTAATGGCGGTGCTGACGGTTCTTGCGGCCATATCGCTGTATAGTTTGGATGAGACATTCGGTAAGGATCTGGATTATATAGAAAAATAGGTAATATAAAAATGTTGTTTTTCATAATTTATAAGCTTAAAATATTAGAAGCTAAAGAAGGAGGCAATTTTGCAGGCAAAATTAAAAGACGGAACAATCGTAACGATACGCGATGCACAGTCATCCGATTATCCGGCCATTGCCCATCTGTACGCCCTTCCAACCTATGCCTCAGCCAGGACATTTACCGGCGCCGATAAATTTAGAATTCGTTTTAATGAAGAAAAATCGTTCACCAGAGAAGATCTGCAGCATGAATATCTGACCGGGCGTGAAAACGATGGCATGCTTCTGGCAGAGATCGACGGGCGCCCGATCGGCATGCTGGCCTATGGGGCAAAGGCTATTGTCGACAAGCCGGACGGCACAACCGATCCGGTTCCTTATATCGGCCAGTTTTCAGTGGAAGAGTCCTGGCGCGGCAAAGGCGTTGGCGCGATTCTTAAGAATGAATTCTATGCGCGTATGAAGGAAGCCGGCTTTGATAAAGTCACGCTGGATGTTTTCACGGAAAATAAAAATGCGTTGCGCATGTATGAAGAAGAAGGATTCCAGGTTGTCAACGCGGCCTATGACTTTGTGGATCTGAGGGATTTACCTTCAATAGAAACGCCCGGCATCAAAATTAAATTTGCCAAAGCCGGCGACTGGGAAACGGTCAGGGATCTTGAAGCGGCACTCAATCCGCTCTCTCCGAATGATGAGCATATTTATGATGATACGGGCCGCCATAATATGGATGAGCCCGCGTTTAAGGATGCCATAGCCAATGGCAATCCGATCTTTATCGCGACAAAGGACGATGGCACGCCCGTTGGCTATGCGTGCATGCAAAAGAAAATAGGCAACCAGGAAAATCGTCTGCCCAAAACGCTGGGCGATATTTATAACCTGGCTGCTGAAAATGCCGGCACGTTTAAGGCCATAATCAGCGCTGCCGGAGATTTTGCAAGAAATAATGGCATCACATCCATCCGTACCTATGCAGTGCCCGGCGAACAAAAAGCCGAATTGCTCGAAGATGTCGGTTTTAGAAAATTTCGGCAGTTTATGGTGGATTTAAGATTGTGAGCATCAAAAATCTTTCAATATATAGTCCAGGATAAGATAGATAAGCGTTTAGGGTGATGACGGCTCGCCCGTATATTTGCGCAGCAACCGCCCCCAGTCCTCATTATCATCCACGAATTCATGGACGGGTGTGATGATCAGGTTGTTCTTGATCCTGTGCAGGCTGGCTACCACATAACCGAACGGCTCACCCTCGCCTGATTTGTTCAGGACGGTTTCAAGGAACACCTTCCCGGTCTTGCTGTCGGCGATTTTCAACTGGATGTTGTTGATTTGATTCAAATTGTAGCGGCAGTCGCTTTTTACAGCCAAAATGAAATGCATATACTGGTCAGGCAGGCCGTTGGTTTCGATATGGATCTGTTCGTCATATCCGTGGCCCGAGAAATTGTCCCCGCTATGATAGATCTTGCCGCTCCTGTCGATCGCGCTGCGCGACTCCGGGCCGATAGGGGTGATCAGTTCATTGCGGACATCATAGATGTAACAATACAGATCCAGATCATAATGGCGGAATCCGACATCCCGCGCCGTTTCATCCTTGAACTTCACGATGCGGTCGTAATTGTATTTGTAATACGAACGGCTGATCTGCATAAAGCTGATGTAATCCAGCAGCGTCAGGAAACGGTCCCACAATCCGGCTGCGCCGGGGCGATAGATGCGCGGCTGCTTTACAAATTCCTCCCGCGAAATTGGGTCCCAGGACAGGCTGATCACGATGCGGGCAGGGCCGCCCTTGATAAGTGAGATAAATACTCCATTGTCCATGCTGTATTACCTATAAAGAAAATACTACTTTCAACGAATACCCATGCTGGAAAGCTTGGAGCAACCAAGACGACTTAGACTGATTGTTTTCTTTTCGCATGATAGACTCTCTGTAAATCAGTGTTAAGAATTAAGATAACTTTTTCTTCAGCAGGTCGTTGACCATCCCCGGATTGGCTTTGCCCTGTGTCTTCTTCATCACCGCCCCGACGAAGAAGCCGAACAGCTTGTCCTTGCCGCTGCGGTAGGCGGCGACGTTGTCCGGGTTTTCGGCGATGACTTCATCGACGATCTTTTCGATGGCGCCTGTATCGGTGACCTGCTTCAGGCCTTTGGTTTCGACGATATGGTGCGGGTCGTTGCCCGTGGCGTACATATCGGCGAAGACATCTTTCGCGATCTTGCCGGAGATTGTGGAATCGCCGATCAGGCCCAGAAGCTTGGACAGATGCGGCGCCGTGATCGGGCTTTCTTCCAGGGTTCTGGCATCCTTGTTCAGAAGGCCGAGCAGTTCATTCAGCACCCAGTTGGCTGCCAGTTTCGGATCTGCCGCGCCTGCCACTTGTTCGTAATAATCGGCGCGGTTGCGTTCGGCGATCAGGACACCTGAGTCATAAGCGGACAGGCCGTAATCCTTCATGAAGCGGTGCTTCTTTTGGTCCGGCAGTTCGGGCAGGGTTTGCTTGATCTGTTCGACCCAGTCGGACTTCAGGACGAGAGGCAGAAGATCGGGATCGGGGAAATAACGGTAATCATGCGCTTCTTCCTTGGAGCGCATGGAGCGTGTTTCGCCTTTATTCGGGTCCCACAGGCGCGTTTCCTGCGTGATCGTGCCACCGGATTCCAGGATTTCGAGCTGGCGGCGTGCTTCGTAATCAATGGCCATCTGTACGGCCTTGATGGAATTCACGTTCTTGATCTCGCAACGAGTGCCATATTCCTTCGCTCCTTTGCGGCGTAGGGACAGGTTGACGTCGGCGCGCATGGAGCCTTCTTCCATGTTGCCGTTGCAGGTGCCGAGATACTGCAAAATCATGCGCAGTTTGGACAGGTATGCGGTCGCTTCCTCTGGTCCGCGGATATCAGGTTCCGACACGATTTCCATCAGCGCGCAGCCGGAACGGTTGAGGTCGACATAGGATTTGGTCGGGTGCTGGTCGTGCAGCGACTTGCCCGCGTCCTGTTCCAGGTGCAGACGCGTCACGCCGATAACTTTTGTGCTGCCATCCGGCAGGTCGATCTCAACTTCACCCTTGCCGACGATCGGGTGCAGGAATTGTGAAATCTGGTAGCCCTGCGGCAGGTCGGGATAGAAATAGTTTTTGCGTTCGAAGACCGAATGCATGTTGATCTTAGCATTGAGGCCAAGGCCGGTGCGCACGGCCTGTTCAACACATTTTTCATTCAGGACGGGCAGCATGCCGGGCATGGCGGCATCGACCAAGCTGACCTGGCTGTTGGGGGCTGCGCCAAAAGCCGATGGCGCGCCGGAAAACAGCTTGGTATTGGCGATGATCTGGGCATGGACTTCCATGCCGATCACGATTTCCCATTCGCCCGTTTCGCCCTGAATAAACTGTGCCACGCCTTAACTCCTTTAGTAAGCAAACGATGGTATTTAAGGAACCCTGGTGTAAATCTCCAGGCATTTCTGTCGTTCGTTATCCATGTATATATTGTATTTCGTATCATCCATGATGATTTTTGATGACGGCTTGGATTCCTTGTCCTGCTTCGCCGCAGGGGAAGCTATGTAGGATTCCAGTAAAACCCGTCCATTGCTTTTCAAGTATTTTACGGCGGCGCGGCTGTAACAGGTGCAATACCGGTCATAGGCGCGATCGCTATGGAACATAACCCGGAAGCGTGTCTGGCGATAGCATTCGTCATTGGCGCGCACGTTCATCTCTACCCAGGCGCAGTCGGCGTAAATATCAGTAAGAAAATGTTCATATGGTGTTTTTTCACGCT
>JBGAQU010000102.1:0-6964 GCA_044220535.1 Alphaproteobacteria bacterium
AAGGCCGTCCTCGAAGGCGGCATCGAAGGCCGCCCGGATAACGTCATCTTCTACGCCACCTCCAACCGCCGCCATTTAATGCCGCGCGACATGATCGAAAACGAACAGCGCACCGCCATCCATTCCAGCGAAGCGGTGGAGGAAAAAGTCTCCCTCTCCGACCGCTTCGGCCTCTGGCTCGGCTTCCATGCCTGCAGCCAGGACGAATATTTGGAGATGATTGATCGCTACGCCGATGCTCTGAAGATCAAACTGAAAAAACCGGACCTGCACCGCCAAGCCCTGCAATGGGCGATGACAAGGGGTGCGCGGTCAGGCCGCGTCGCGTGGCAGTTTATTATAAATCTGGCAAATTAACCCATGCCGCCTGGGCGCATGTTCAGCTGCGTCTGCTGGACCGGGGCTGGCGCTGCGGCAATCGCCGTAGGTTCGGGTTTTGCGGGATCTGAATTGCTGATCGCTTCAAGGATACCGTAATCGGCGATAAGCCTTACAGTCTGTTCGTCGTTGCTTCGCGCCGCCATCCTGGCCAGGCCGCGCCGCGCGGATCGGTCTTCCAGCGCTTCCTGGATCCCCATCTCTTTCCCTGCATAGGTGACCTTGTCGGGCAATTGCCCGCTGGCCACGGCATCGGCCACCAATTGGGTTTGCATCTGCCGCGCCTGGTCGCCCGTCAGGCCGCCTCTTCTGACTTCCTCAATGCCCCTCGAAACTGTATAGGCCGCGACCCCTGGCAACACCAGGCCGGCGGAAAGACCGCCACCCACGGCGACGGTCAGCGCCCCAACGCCCAGCGCGGCGCCATTGGTCAGCGTTGCATCCAGAGCCTGGCCGGAAGCCGTTCGAAAATCGCCTTTGAGCGTGGAGACGGCCACGCGCCCGACATCCGACCCTGCTGAAATGCCGTCACCGGCTGCCTCCGCCGCGCTGGCGCCGTTTGAATATGCCGTTGCGCCCGTCACAACAGCAGCCAGGACGGCGCCTGCCAGGCCCAGGCGTCCCAGGACATTTTTAAAAAATCCCGTTCGCGGCGCTTCGGCTTCCAATGGAATGCTGGATTTTGGCGTATCGGAAGGCCCTCTGTAAGACGGCTCGAATTTCTGGCGTTCCACATGCGGGTCGTGCGGCGTGACGGAAAGATTATATTTTGCCGCGGAATCGTATTCGCTCAGCCTTTGCTGCGCAAAAGTCCTGGCCCTCCCGTCCAGGTCATTCTGATTGATAATGCCATCAAATTCCGTACGGGTAACAGAACCGGCTTTTTCAAGCTGTTCGGCCAGCTTCACCGCCCTCTCGCGTTCCTGGCCGTTATATACCCCAACATCGATGTTCTGCCGTAATTCGCGCGCGACGGCGTCTGTTTTTATCCTTGTTTCAGGCGGGGCTTCGCGGCGCTGCGCCTCTGGCGAGACTGCCGATCTCCGGAGGTCTTGCGCGATATCGCGCAGATAGGAATGGATGTTCACGCTGCTCTGCCTGCCGACAAACTGGTCACGCGCAAGCCCGTCCAGCCTGTCGGCCAGCGCAGAAACATCGATGCGGTCCGTCGGGTTGCCGCCCGGCTTGACGACATTTCTTATGAACTCAGCCGCATCCTGATTGAATACGTTTCTTTGCAAGGTAGGAGGCTGGCCCATCAGTTCCGAAGATATCGGCCCGCTCATCATGCTGCTGACGAGCCTTTGCTGAAGGTCAAATAAGCTGATTTCCGCCATATAACATATCCCTGGATAATAAAGATATTATGCCAAAAATCTTAATAAAACGCAAAAAACCAAAATCCTAGAATTTAATTTTCTCTGATAAATCAAAAGCTTGCCCTCTTAAATCCGGCGCCGCCGTCGTTTCAAACCTTTCCCCCAGCAATACCGTGCCTACGGCATGCAACCCTGTTACATCCGGCGTAGCAATCCCCAGGCCCAGCGGCCCGGCTATCACATACCCCTGCTCCTTCAGCGACCGCAGCAGCGGGTTTTCATCCACCATCCGGCGATAGGACGGGCCTGTGCAGTTCAGGACCAATCCTGCTTTAATATCTGTCCCTTGCGCTTCCCCCCTTAAACGGATTGTCATCGTCCCGTCATCTTCAGCCTTCACAATCCGTCCGGCCAGCGCCTCAACCTGCCCGCCGCCCTCAATCCGCGCTTTGATCTCCGGCGCCATGCGATGGCGATGGATGTTCCAGCGCGACCAGAGATGCCGCATAAAGCGCGTCTTCTCATTGTCCGGCAAAGCCTGCCACAGCACCACAGTATGCGGCCGCAAGCTGTCGATCACGCCGCGCCAGTTTGTTTCATCCGCATATGCGCGCAAAATCCGCAGATAATGAAGCGCCTTTGGCGAAGACTGCATAGCCTCCACCATTGCCGCCGGGTCATACGGCTTCACCGCGTCATGCACCTCCGGCCAGTGTCCATGCGGCGAAACGCAGATAATTTTGCCCTTATATCCATCCTGCAAAACGCTCAGCACCGCATCCGCCGCCGTCAGCCCCATCCCCGCGATAACAATCGTTGAATTTGCGTCCAGAAACTGCGCCGACCCGCCATCCAGCCGCCAGCGCCAGAAATTGGCGACATATTTTTCCGTCTCCGGCCATCCCAGGCTCGCGATCGACGGGTTACCCGTCGCGATCACCAGATGTCGCGCATGGACCATGCGCTTGCCAAGCGTCAGCCGCCACACATCATCTTCACGCTTCGCCTTGTCGATCCGCGCCTGCTCCAGCGGCACCTTGTCGAACTTTTCGCGGATCGTGCCGAGATAATCGCCATAGATCATGCGCGGCACGAAACTATCCGCAGTATATCCCCCCGGATAATGCTTTTGCAGCCAGCGCCAGAAATCGTCGATTCCATCCGCCCACGCCCCCATCCGGTCGGCCCGCACGTTCAGAAGATGGCAGGATTCATAGGTGCTGTACGCAAGACCAAATCCCCAGTCACTCTCAGGATCCGCCCAGAAAATACGCGGCTTCGGCCCCTTGCCACGCATCAGGTTGGCAACGACCATCAGGCCGCTGAACCCCGCGCCCGCCACGGCAATGTCGTAGATGTCATCCATCAGTCTTGTGCGCGTCGCACTTCGCTTTGCGCGCCTGCAACGCATCGTTCAGACGCTTGATGGTGCAACTGCCCGTATGCACGAACAGAAACGGCAAAAACCCGTGGATCAAAACCGTGACGCCGCCATAGATCAGCATGCCCGCCGCCCACAGCGTGAACTTCATATGCTGGAAATACCCTTCCCCAGCCTCATGCAGATGCTTCATAAAAAAAGAATCGCTCATCTTTGTATTTTAACGCAAAAACCATATTTTGCCATGACCCCAAAAATTTCCTTATACAAAGTGCGCCGCAGGCATTTTTTAAATTTAAACGCAAAGACCCGAAGGCCCGAAGATTTATAAAAAACTTCAGGCCTTCGGGTCTTCGCGTTTAAAAAACTTTTGAACCACTGAACGCACTGAGAAGATTGCCATCTCAGTGCGCGCAGTGGTTTAATAATTTTTTATCTCAAATCTTCTCCAGATACGCCGCCGGGTTCAGCGCCTCCGTCCCGCGCCGCACTTCGAAATGCAGCTGCGGCCCCGCAACCCCGCCGGTCGATCCCGCAGCGCCCAGCCTGTCGCCCTTCTTCACCGTCTGTCCCTTGGACACCGACAGTGAATCCATATGCCCGTACGCCGTCATCCATTTATCCGCATGCCGCACCAGCACAAGATTGCCGAAACCCTTCAACTGGTTCCCTGCATACACCACCACCCCGTTCTCCGCCGCCTTCACCGGCGCGCCGCGGGAGGCCGCGATATTGATCCCGTCATTATGCAGCCCGTTCGCCTTCGTTCCGTATCCCGATAAAATCTTCCCCTTCACCGGCCACGCAAACCGCGACCCGCTGCGCGCCGGCGTATCGGCGGCCAGCACCGCGACCGGCTGCGGCGATGGCGTCATATACGCAACCGGCGTATTCGGCGGCAGATCTGAAAGTTTTTGCACCTGGACCGAACCGGCAGGCGCGGCCAGCACTTCCGACTGGATGATCCCGGAACCGGGCATGCTGGCGGGTGATCCGCTCATATCGTCATGCCCGATAATTGGTGTCGCCATTGTGTTTACGGGCGCAGGCGCAACAGAACCCGGCGCCACAATCTCCGCCTTTCGCTCTGTCGGCTGATTGGCCGACGCGATGCTGAACACTGTCTGTGCGGGAGGCAACGGCCTTCCCGGCTGCGCGGCATGCGGCGGCGGCAGGCGTAGCACTTGCCCGGCTGTCACGACATAAGGCGCGGATAGACGGTTCAGCCGCGTCAGCTCCGTCGTCGTCACGTCGAACATCCGCGACAATCCATACAGCGTATCCCCCGCCTTCGCTTTATAAACGCGCGGTGAAGGCAGCTTCACATGCTGCCCGTCCGCCAGGACATACGGCGCGCGCAGATGGTTGATAAAAATGATATCGGGCATTGAAACCCGGTAACGCTGGGCGATATCCCAGACCGTCTCATGCCCCTGCACGATATGCATTCCGGAACTCTCCGCCCCGCCCTCCGCGCCATATTGAATGACCGGCGCCGGAGGCTGCGCCTGCATACAAGCAGTTAGCAGTGTACAGTTCACAGTGAACAGAAAGGCAGACGCCATCCTTCTGCAAACTGAAAACTGCAAACTGAAAACTGTCTTACGCGTACGCCACATTGGGGTCCTGATCCACCCTCTCGCTTTCCCGCGCCAGATTGGGCAACAGGGGCACGAAACGCACGGGCATCATGTCGCGCACCGCGAACGTATCCTCGCCCTCTTTTTTATACCGGCGCAGCACCTGCTCGTTTTCCAGCGCCACTGGAATGACAAGGATGCCGCCGATTTTCAACTGATCCAGCAACGCCTGCGGCGGCTTTTGCCGCGCCCCAGCCGTGCAGATGATCCGGTCAAACGGCGCCTGCACCGGCCAGCCCTTCATCCCGTCCCCCGCAATCGCGGTCAGATTACGGACTTTCAGCGCCTCAAACATTTTTTCCGCCTGCATCAGCAGCGGCTTGTGCCGCTCAATCGTGTAAACGCGCAGGCACAAATGCGACAAAACCGCCGCCTGATACCCGGACCCCGTTCCGATTTCCAGCACTTTATGACGCGGCCCTACTTCCAGCGCCTGCGTCATCGCCGCCACCACCATCGGCTGGCTGATCGTCTGCCCCCGGCCAATCGGCAGGGCCATATCCTCATACGCCTGGTCGCGCATCGCCTGCGGAATAAACAACTCCCGCGGCACTTTCTCCATGGCGGACAAAACGCGGTCATCGACAATGCCCATCGTGCGCAAATGCATAATCAGGCGGATTTTATGGTTGGTGTAATTCGCAAGCATGGGAGATTGTGGAAAGGAGGAACATGAACGTTCCCATCATTGTGATTCAGAGTGGCCTGGGATACAAGTTTTTATTATTAAATCCTGCATATCGCTGGATTGATAAACTGGAACCACAAAAAATGGCCCCTTCGGTTACGCCGAAAGGACCATTATTTTTTATCTTAATTTTTGAATTATTGAGGCGCTGGCCCTGAAGGCGCTTTACGCTGCTTTAACTCAGTTTCCAATGCTGCCACAATGGCTCTGTCCTTATCTTCAGGCTTAACTGCTTTTGCGGCCTCAAATATTGCAAGTGCAGCGATCATAGTGTCGCGGCTGGTTGTTTCAATGCGGACAGTTCCACCTTTTTCTAAAGGTGCCACTCCATACCATGTGTTATTAAAAGTATTTCCAAACAATCTCCATAAAAACCCTTTTCTCATTGCCAGGCTGCCGCCGACCAACACGTTTCCACTGGAAAGAGTAGTCGCGTTTTTTTTGAACTCTTCCACCAATGCTTCTTCTTCAGGAATGGTATAATCGATATTTAAACTTGGCATCACAATCTCCTTTGATGTTACATAACACCAAAAATACGATTCTGCCAATATAATTCTGAAAATTAATTATTGTGATTAGTTAATTGTCATAATTTTAATAAGTGGTAATTGGATTTAATCGGATGGCCATTCATTTGCGATTTGCCTGCAAATTATTCCGGCATCGGCACTTGCATCGCTTCCCGTCGTTGCACTTCAGCTTTTAATGCCGCAGTGATCGCTCTCTCTGTATCTTCAGGCCGGACAGCTTTTGCCGCTTCAAATTCAGCAAGCAAAGAAATGATACCGTCCCGGTCCTCCGCTTCAAAAGTAATAAGCTCGCGTTTTTCAGATCTAACAAGCGCATACCACTTTTTTCTAAAACTATTGCCACCTAGCTCATCCAGAAAGCGTAAGGCAAGCGGTTTTCTGCAGGCAAAGCTGTTTCCGACAATCACACTATCGCCGTTATTAGAAATATCAGCATTTGCAATAAATTCAGCTTTTAAAGCTGCTTCTTCAGGTATTTGATACTCAAGCTCAAACTTTGGCATATGATTTTCTTTCTTCTAAAATTGGTTTCTTCGTTACTTTAATTCATCATGGCACAAGCATATAAACCGCAAAAGGCGCAATAACCTGCCCTTCAGTCCAGTCATTAATATAAGTGCCCAAATGAACCGCCTTATCAGTTTCAGTGTGCGGCGGAATTGTAACGGCCTGTTCAGGATGGACGCTATTCCATTTTGCCGTGTTCATTTTCAGCATTTCAAAATTACCGGATATCTCGATCGCAAGATCAGCCAGATCTTTCAGATATTCAAGGGATATATCTGCTTTAAAAACGGGATCGGTTGAGTCGGAAAAAGTCTCGACGCTATTTTGAAAAGCATCGGAATATGCTGCCGCAAGCTGTTCGAGATCAGTATAACTTTTGGGGCTGAAGTAGCTAAGCCCGTCTAAAGGGTCTAAAAGATGGCTACGATGTACGAGCGCAAAAGCAGGCTGACGCCCCGTCAGCAAGGACGTCTAATCGAGTATTTTGTGGCAGGCGCGACGGCTCGCGCGGCAGCGGG
>JBGAQU010000103.1:0-6961 GCA_044220535.1 Alphaproteobacteria bacterium
CGGAAGTGAACAGGATAATAGCAGGATCGTTGGGATCAATCCGGAATCCATTGTGAAAACCATCTGGCGATGTGAACAAGGCACGCAGTCGGTCGAACGTCGTAATGCTTTTCCGGATATCTTCCAGATAAACGATCTTCGCCTGTGCCGACAGTGCCGCAATCACATCATCCAGCCGCCCCATGCTGATAAACCGGCGCGATGTCACAATGGTTTTCACTTTCGCCGTGCGGCATGCGGATGTCAGGGCCTGTGCTCCCGCCGAGAAATTCAGCATCGCGGTTACACGCCCGCAAGCCTGCAACGCAAAGAACGTCGCCAGCGTGCCAAGCGCATTCGGCATCAACAAACCGACCGCCTCACCCTTTTCTGTGACGGCGGATAATGGCCGCGCCAGCGCCAGCGATGCGGTAATCAGCTTCCCAAACGGCATCGGCTTGCGCTCGACATCCTCGGCGATCAGGGCTTTAGGACCCTGTACCGATTTGGCCTTCAGCAACGCACTGAACAATGTCTGATAACGATCTCCCGTTTCAAACATCATATTTTCCATGACATCATAAAGCTGCCGCCCCGCCGCCGAACGTCTCTCACGACCCTTCAAAGCCTCATCCACATGGAATTTTCTGGGTTCCAGGATAGTAATGACAATC
The DNA here is from genome assembly GCA_044220535.1 of Alphaproteobacteria bacterium. Lineage (GTDB taxonomy): Bacteria > Pseudomonadota > Alphaproteobacteria > Micavibrionales > Micavibrionaceae > JBDHTS01. Next base: position 654 of record JBGAQU010000103.1, read on the forward strand.
TTTGGAAACCGCCTGCGCGGCACCTTGCCTTTCAATCGGGCAAAACCTGTATACTGCACCCCATCCAGCCGCACGGGAACGATGGCGGCATCCGCCTTGTCCGCGATCATCCCCGGCCCTTCATAAACCTTCATCAGGCTGCCCGTTTCCGTCAGGCGGCCCTCTGGAAAAATCACGACATGGCGGTCATCCTCTACCTTGCGGATCAACGCCTTCATGGAATAGGGATTGCCAGGGTCTAGCGGGAATGCATCGATCAGCTTCAGAAATGGCTTCACCCACCACCATTGCGCGACATAGCTGTTCACCGCAAACATCGGCCTGCCGGGCAGGAACGCGGCCAGCAAGGGCGGGTCGAGCAGGGAGACATGGTTGGCGACAATCACCGCGCGCGGGCCGGCCTTAGCGATATTCTCAAGGCCGCGCACTTCAACCTTGTAAACGATCCGGAACAATCCCTGCAGCATGCTTTTAAACAGATAATCAGGCAGCAGGGCACAGGTCAGAAGTGCAACGCATGCATTGGCCACGGCGAACAGCATGAACATTGTCCGCACATCTATGCCCATCCCGATCATCCACGCGCACAAAACGGAGGAAGCGGCAATAAACAGTGAACTGAGAACGGCATTCCCCGCCTGGACCCGCGCGCGGTGATCTTCTTTCGTGCGGTGCTGGACAATTGCATCAAGCGGCACGACAAACAGCCCGCCGCATAATGAAATCATGACAATATCAAAGACAATTCGCCAATTATGAAGCTGTGATAGAAAGCCCAGTGCTCCGATGGTCGTTCCATCGCCAATAATACCTCTCGTCGCAAAGCAAAGATCCATCGCAAAGGCACTGATGCCCAGCACGGCCAAAGGTACATAAACCGCCTCAATCCGTCCGCGCAACAGGCGGTTGTTCAGCAATCCGCCAATCGCAATGCCTATTGAAAATGTCGCAAGCAGAAGGGAAAGCACTTGCTGGTCGGCGTGCAGCGTGTCATGCACGAAATTCGGCATCTGCGCCACGAACATCCCGCCCATAAAATAAAACCAGGCCACGCCGAACACGGCCCGCGTTACGCCATCGGGCAGGGTCAGCGTGTATCGCATAACATCCAGTGTCTCACGCAGGGGATTAAACGATGCGGGTTTGTCATGCGCCTTCGGCGGCGCAGAGGGGATCGAGCGGCTGGATAGCCAGCCTGTAATGGCGCAGACAAACAGTAAAGCGCTGACCACAGACGTCCCGGCACTCAGTCCCATCAGGCTTGTCCCCGCAACCGTTCCCATCAAGATGGCAAGGAATGTCCCTGTGTTCAGAACGGCATTGCCGCCGATCAGCTCATCATCCCGTAAATGCTGCGGCAGGATGGAGTATTTGCTCGGCCCGAAAAACGCGGAATGTGTGCCAAGTGCGAACAAAGTAACAAAACACCACATAACGGATTCACTCAGCAGAGAAACAGCGCCCAGCGCCGCAATGCCGATCTCGGCCAGCTTGATCATGCGAATGACTTTGTCCTTCGCAATCCTGTCCGCCAATTGCCCGCCTACCGCTGAAAACAACACGAAAGGCAGTATAAAAACACCGGACGCAATGGATGTCAGGATTTTCGGATCATGCTCCGTGTTGGCCGCAACCCCGTACAGAAGCAGCACAACAAACGCGTTCTTGAACAGATTGTCATGAAATGCCCCCAGAAACTGGGTGATAAACAGCGGCAAAAACCTGCGGTTTTTCAGGAGAGCGAATTGGTTGGTTTGCATGTTTGTCTCTTTCCTGCTCATTTCATCAATCGTCATCCCGGCGAAAGCCGGGATCCATGCTCAAAAGCCATTGGAGCGAAAGGCGAAGAATTTCGCCTTTCGTGAAACTTCACCATCGTATGGATCCCGGCTTTCGCCGGGATGACGGTGTAATTTAAAGGCATCAAAACCACCATGGCCCGGCTTTCTCCGTCTGTCCTTCTTCCTGCCTGAAGATATAGCGGGTGTAGAACACGCTCAACCCGATCAGGCTCAGGCCCAGCCCCAGGAACGACGCCACACGGTACAGGCCCTCCAGCTGCCCGGCATCCAGCAGGAACACCTTGGCGACTGTTATCAGCATAAAGCCCAGCGATGCCACTCGCGCGGTCTTGCTGCCATACATGATGCCATAGGCCAGCAAACCGAGCGCGGTCAGCAACCAGGCAATGGAATAGCTGTAGAATTCGCCGTTCCCCGCCATGCTGCCTTCAAGATCTGCACCATGGAAAAGCTGGCGCACAGTCAGGGATACGAACGTGAACAACAGCCCAAATCCTGCCAGCTTGTAAAAACTTTTCGTTCCGGCGAATGCATGCCATCTGCGGCTGCACACCGCATAGAGCGACAACGCCATGCCTGTACCATAAGTCAGCGTGATGCCATTCAGTAAAGGCGCATCGCCAACGCTCTGGCCCTGTTCGAAATAAGGATTTAGCGCCATCAGGTCGAACCATATAATCCGTGCCATGGCGATATGGCACAGCGCAATGCCCCAGGGCTTCAAAGCCTGCAGCGTGTCTTTGCGTGTCGCGGCGATCATCGCAACCCCGATCCCCGCAGCCAGCGCCGTAACAAAACCGCGTTCGATAAACCCGGCCTGCACCGTCAGAATATCCGCGGCCGGATGAAAGAGCGACCGGACAAGCTGGTAAGAAAACGCCGCAACCAGCGTAACGCCACAGGCGGATGTCAGCCTGTTCCAGCGTTCGCCTGACCGGTCCAGCGCCACCGCACCCAGCAGAAGTAGTCCGGGCATGCCCAGTTGCAGCCACGTCGCCGCGGGCAGGATATGCGTCGTCTTGTCCATGAACAGGCTGGCGAACATATAATCCGCCATCGGCATCAATAGATCCCAATTCAACACAACGACAGTCAGGGACAACAATACCGCCATTCGGCTCAGGCAATTCACCCGAACCTTCTGCGCAATCCAGGACGTGGCCAAGGCCTGTACCGCAAAGGCAAGCGGCAACTGCGCCTCCGGCAATTCAATGGCAAGGCCGGATGAAATAAACCCGGTCGCGGCCAGTGCGAATATACCCACTGACTGGTCGCAGATATCGCCATCCGCACTATACCGCATACGCAATTCGCGCATCTGCCAGATACAGGCCGCTGCAAGCGTCAGGGCCGCAACGCCCCAATACCCGCTATCCTGCAGCGGCAACATCATATAGCCAAGGCCGAACAGGCCTACAGCCGCAATGCACTGAACCGCCGCCCACAAACGCGGGTCGCTAGTACGGTGCATCAGGTATTGTGGAACAGCGACATAAACCGCAACCATCCCGGCTATCACCGGCCAAACCTGGGCCAATGTCGCATAGTCCATCCACCAGCCAAGCATCAACAGGTCGAGGCCAAGCTTCATGTAAAGCACAATCCGGTAAACCTGCGGTCGGAACCAGGCGAGCGCAACGCACGCAAGACCCAGTAATTCCATCATCGACCAGTCAAATCCGGTCATCACTGCTTTCTGGCCCAATACGCACACTGTCGCCGCCGCGCCGACAATCGCCATCATGTTCAATAGATCGGGCGATCCTGTTTCATCCTCCTTATTTCTGGAGTGTGTAAAGGCCAGCACCGTGCCGCAAACCGCCATAACGAACAGGTTCAGAATAAAAGCATCATCGGGCACGAACAGATACATCACCCAGTATCCCGTCCACAGATACAACCCGCCCAGCGTCAGCGCGGCCAGACCCCACCATCCGTTACGCGCCAGAACGGCGAGCATCAATCCGGAGAGTAGAAACAGATAGGTAAACAGCGGCATCGCATCCGGCGATGCAGAACCCACCAGCGCCGGAGTCAGCAATCCGCCCAGCAAGCCAAACGCCGCGACAGGCTGTCCATGGCGTAGCGACAGCACGACCGCCATCCCTGTCACCGCCACCATGCCGCCAAATCCCATCAGGTCGGGAATCAGATGATACAGATGCACGGCGGCATAAAGGCACACATAAAGCGTGGCCAGCCCCGCGCCGATCAAACCCTGCGCGATGCGTTCATGGTTCGGCAATCCAATCTTGCGGAACACGGCCACGCCGCCCGCGACCAGTCCTGATCCGAACGCCAGGCCAATCATCACGCGCAGGCCGGGGCCGATCAATTGCGCTTCAATCGAATACTTGATCAGGAAGAACGCCGCGAAAATCAGCGACAACGCGCCAAGCCACACCGGCAGCTTGGTGCCAAGGTTGAATTCAAACGCGGATGTGCGGACCGGATGCTCAACGGGTTCGGAATAAGGTGGGGAGGGGAGGGCAGGTTCGAAGGTAGAAATGGGCGCTTCCTCGGCTTCTCTCATTTGAACTTCTACAGGTTCAGGTATATCCAAAGTCGCAGAATCTCTTTCAGATTTCAGATATGCCGACGCATTGATCTGGCTGCGTAAATGGGCGATTTCATCTCGCAATCCATTGATTCGAAACATATTTACCCAAGGCAGGATAACCGACCCAATTGCGATCAAACCTAATACTATAAACAGTCCAGTCATAAATCACCTTTATTTTGAACATCGTTCAATATAAACTATCTCATACTCTTAGCATAGGCGCAAGCAATATATTGAACAATGTTCAAAATTGTTATATTCTGTCTTATCCCTAATCGTCATCCCCGCGAAGGCAGGGATCCGGCGGTGAAGCCCACGGACAAGGAATAAACCTCATGGCAAGGCGCAGTGACCATACGCGCGAAGAACTGGAATCTCTGATCCTGGACAAGGCCTGGGCCATGGTCGGGAGGGGTGGTTTCGAAGGCCTGACTGCGCGCAAGATCGGGGAAGCCGTCGGATACGCGCCTGGCACCCTTTATAATGTCTTCGGCTCGATGGATGGTCTTTATCTCGCGGTCAATGGGCGCACGCTGGATCAGTTGTTTGACATACTGTCATCAGGCCGCGCTGGCAAAAATCCGATTCAAAACATGAAAGCCATGGCCATCGCTTACCGCGCCTTCTGCCGGTCGCAAAGGCCGTATTGGCTGATGCTGTTCACCCATCATTTGCCGGATAACACCAGTGCGCCGCAATGGTATCAAGACAAAATCGAGCGCTTGTTTAAACCGTTGGAAGAATTACTGACACCCTTGTATCCAGCGCATGCGGGGCATGAACGCAAAATGGCGGCCCGGATCCTGTGGTCCTCCGTCCACGGCCTGTGCTTCCTCGAACAGACCGGGAAATTCGACCTGGCGGGCCGCGACATGCCGGTGGACGGGATGATCGACACGCTGATTGATACGTTCATAAAGGGAATAAAGGACTGATTTGTTTTGCGTAAAGACCTGCTATACTGTGTATGACAACAACAGGACAAATGCCCAACATGTATCTCGAAGCCGCCTCCAAGACATTCTGGATCACTTTTGCCCTCACTATTTTTGCCTTGCTGATGACTTTGCATCTGGGGCTTCTTCCGGCATTGCTGGGCGGGCTTCTGGTTTATGAGGTGGTTGTGTTTGGCGCCCGGCGCCTGGAAAAAGCGGCGGCGATTACGCCTTTTATGGCGAAATCCATTCTCCTTATCCTGTTGACCACGGTTGTCCTGACCGGACTGACCGTGAGCATGGGCCTGTTGGCGTCCCGCTTCACCGATGGTCCTGAAAGCCTTGTCGAACTGCTGCAAAGAATGGCCGATGTCGTCAGCCGCGGCCGCACCTATATGCCAATATGGACTCAACAATACTTACCGGACAATATTCATGAATGGCAGGTCATCGCATCCGACTGGCTGCGTGAAAACGCGCGCCATCTCAGCATTATCGGCCGGGATGTGGGTGAGTTTCTGATTCATCTGATCCTAGGCATGATCATCGGCGGTATCATCGCCATCAATGCCGATACGGATGAAGGCAGCAGGCCGTTGTCCCGCGCTTTGTGCGAACGTGCAGGTTTTGTAGGAAATGCTTTCCGCCGCATCGTCTTTTCACAGATCCGCATTTCCGCGCTGAACACATTTCTTACCGCCATCTTCCTGGTTATTATTTTGCCATTGGCTGGTATTCCGCTGCCGCTCACCAAAACGATGGTCGCCGTCACGTTTTTTGCGGGCCTTTTGCCGATTGTCGGCAATCTGATTTCCAACACGGCGATTGTGCTAATCAGCCTGAGTGTGTCACCAATCGCCGCTGTGGTGTCTCTGGTTTTTCTGGTCGTCATCCATAAGGTTGAATACTTCGTCAATGCTCGCATTATCGGTGGCCAGATCAAGGCCCGTGCCTGGGAAATCCTGCTCGCCATGCTGGTCATGGAAGCTGCCTTCGGCTTGGCCGGCC